>NZ_NFIQ01000049.1 GCF_002159455.1 Flavonifractor sp. An306 | reverse complement strand
CACCCCCAGCCAGGCCCCCGGGACCGCCGGGCAGGGCGGCGCCGGGCTGGATCTGCGGCTGGTGCTCATCCCCCTGGCGGTGGTGCTGGTGCTCCTGGCCTTCCCCGCCCGGCGGAGGCTGGGCCGCGCCCTGCGGGAAAAGAAATTCCGGCAGGAGAACACCAACCGGGCGGTGATCGCCGCCTACCTCCAGCTGAAAAGGCTGGAAACATGGGGTTATGAGCTGCCGGAGGAGCTGTTTGAGCTGGCCAAAAAGGCCAAATTCAGCCCCCACACCCTGACGGAGGAGGAGCGGGAACAGATGGCATCCGCCGCCCGGACCGCCGCCGGACAGGTAGACCGGACTCTTCCCTGGTACAGGAAGTTCTGGTTCCGGTATATCCTGGGCCTGTTCTGAGCCAAATGAAAACGCCCCCGGAGGAACTATTCCTCCGGGGGCGTTGCTGTTCTATTCCGTCAGGCTGAAGAAATCGGACAGGCGGTCGGACTTGTCAAAGATGTTGTTGTAGAGCAGCAGCTGGTAGCCGTCCACCGCCTCCTCCAGGTCGGCGGGCAGGGCCTCGTTCTCCCCGTACCAGGTACCGTCCGCCCCCCGCACCCCCACGGTGTTGATCACCGGGGCGGTCTGCCACAGCTCCAGCAGGTATTTCTGGTAGCCGGTCATGGGCAGGCGAGCGGTATCCATCAGCAGGGCGGACAGGTAGTTCAGGGAGAGCTCCACCCCCTCCGCCTCAGGGATGTCGTAGTTGGCCCACAGGAAGAAGGGTACCATCTGCTTTTTCTGGGCCAGCTCGGTGGGCGGGTCGATGCCCAGCACATCGGTGTAGAAGTTGGTGGCCACCTGGGGCTGGTGGTCCCCGAAGAGCAGGATCATGGTGGGCTCCTCCACCTGGGAGAAGTAGTTGATGAGTTCCTCAAAGGCCTGGTCGCTCTGGTAGATAAGGGATAAGTACTGATTCACCGTCTGGAACCGGCCCTCCAGCTCCCCGGTGAGCCATACCTCCCGGGGCAGATTGTCCCAGGACATCTGGTAGCCCGAGTGGTTCTGCATGGTGACGTTGAAGAGGAACAGGGGCTCCCCCTCCTCCTTCTCCTCATAGAGCCGGATCAGGTTTTCATAGTCGCACCGGTCGGTGACATAGCCCGTCCTGGAATCCCCCCGCATGTACTCCCGGTTCTGGAAGTCGCTCTCGAAGTACACCTCGTCGAAGCCGAAGTTCTGGTACACCGATGGCCGGTTCCAGCCGGAGGAACGGTAGGGGTGGGCGGCAATGGTGCGGTAGCCCAGGGCGGCCATCTGGCTCACCAGAGTGGGGTCTCCGTCGGAGACATACATCTGATAGGGCACTGTCCCGGCGGGGAGATAGGCGGTGGTGTTGCCGGTGAGGAACTCGTATTCCGAGTTGGCGGTGGTGCCGCCGAACACCGAGGAGTAGGCGTAGCCCTTGATGGTATTCTCGGTAAGGGAGCGGAGGAAGGGCATGGCGTCCTGGTTGGTCTCCACCCCCGGCAAAACGGACAGGTCCGAGAAGGACTCGTTCATGATCACAATCACATTCACCGGACGGGTGGTCCCGTCCGGGTCCGTCACCGTGACGGAGGGCCCGTCGGAGGCGGTGTCCGCCGTCAGCTGTTCCAGGCTCTCCTGGGAATATCCCTCCGGCTTTTCCACCCGCATGTACTTGAGGCACACGCTGAAGTTGAGGGCCAGGCCGTTGCCCCGGGTGGTCCACATGGAGGGCTCAATGCCCTGGTTTTCCACAAACCCGGTGCCAAAGAACACCGCCAGCACCATCCCGGCAACCCCCGCCGACGGCAAAAACCGCCGCCAGGTAAAGGGGATGCGCTCCTCCCTGGGCAGCAGGGACAGGGCCAGCAGAGCCAGCACCAAAATCAGCAGGGAGATGAGCTGCATCCGGTCCAGGGAATAGTCATAGTTCCCCGCCACATTCACCGCCGTGCCCAGGGTGAGGAAATCCCCGGGGAACAGGGTGCGGCCCCGGAAAGAAATCAAGTAGTGGTTGGTCATGCCCAGCCCCCAGGCGATGCCCAGAGCCCACTTGGCCGCCGACACCCGGCGGCCCCGGCCAAAATAGAAGATCAGCTCCAGCAGATAGTACCAGATCAGGTTCAGGCCGATCTGCATGGGGGTAAAATCCTGCCAGGGGTCGTTATAGTTCAGGTACTCCACCAGCGTGAAGGCCAGCAGCGGAACCAGCACCAGTACCCCCCGGCCCAGCCAGCGGTATTTCCCCTCCGACAGGGCCACCTTGGGCCAGCGGAGTTTCTTCTTTTCCTTTGCCTCAATAAAATTTGCCATATCTCTACGCTGCCTTTACCCGGATTTGATGATTGACATTGTAACACAAAAGAGCGAAAGCGCAATGCGCTTTCGCTCTTCTTAAGGAAATTTTTATGGAAACAGCCAATGTTATCCCAGCTGTTCAAAGAGCCGCAGAGTGGTCATCATGCACTGCTCTCTGGTGTAGGGCTCCAGGGGGGAGAAGCTGTTGCTGCCGGTGCCGCTCATCACTCCGCTGGCCTGCATCTGGCCTACAGCCTCCTTAGCCCAAGAGGCGATGGAGCCGTTGTCGGCGAAGGTGGGCTCACCGGCGGGCAGGGGCTGCCCCAGAACCTCCGCCAGGCGGGCCAGGATGGTGGCGGCCTGCTCCCGGTTCAGCTCCCCGTCCGGGTTGAACTTACCGTCCCCCACGCCGCCGACCACGCCCAGGCCAGCCATTTTTTCCACATTTACGTCGCTGGTGTCGCTGAAGGTGGCCCGTTCGGTGATCTCCTTCCCGGTGGCGGTTTCGTAAAGGGCGGTGGCCAGGGCGCAGAACTCCGCCCGGGTGGCGGTCTGGGTGTACTGGCTCTGGAGGGTCTCGGGCACGATCCCCGCGGCAATAGCGGCGTTCACCTGCTCGGCGGCCCAGGAGGAGGGCTGATCGGCGGGGTCAGTGGTGGGTTCAGGGTCGGTGGTAGGTTCGGGATCAGTGGTGGAGCTACTGCCGTCGACGGAGACAAAGATGCTCTGGGTGTAGGTCATGGCGTCCATGGTGGTGACCGTAAAGATACCGCTCTCCGGCAGGACAAAGGACCCGCCGAACTGGACGGTGGTGTAGCTGTCTCCCTCATAGGACTCCACGGAGTACAGCCAGGAACCGCTGATGGTGGTGCCGGCGGGGTAGAGGTACACGGTGTGGGTTTTGCCGTCGCTGGTGGTGTAGGAGGAGGTGCCGGTGCTGGCGGCGTCGGACACCAGACCCATGGTGCTGTCGGGGACGGGGATCTCACCCTCCGCCGCCAGGGCGGTGGGGAGCACGGCCAGGGACAGCACCAGGGCGCAGGCCATGGCCAGGGACAAGAGGGCAGACAGACGCTTTTTCATGGTGACAGGCTACCTTTCTTTCTGATGAGTGAGAAGGGCGCTCCAGAGGGGGCCCGGTTGCCCCCATTATAGAAAGGCGAGAGAAGGAAAATAATGCGCCGGCTGCATAGGGTTGGTAGTTTTTGCGCAAAAAGAGCCCGGCGGTTCATACCGCCGGGCTCCTCTCATGCAGGGGCGGGCCTTCCAGGGAAATCGCCCGGTCGCACAGCTCCACCACCGCTCTCTCGTGGCTGGACAGCACCACCGGTACCCCCAGCGCCCGGATCCGCCCCAGGATCCGCTCCGCCCGGGGGGCGTCCACCCCGGTGAAGGGCTCGTCCAGCAGCAGCAGGCCACCCCCCAGAGCCAGCGCCCTCGCCAGGGCCAGCCGCCGTCCCATGCCCCCGGACAGGGCAGAGGGGCTGGCCTGTTCCTCCCCCGCCAGCTCCACCAGCTCCAGCCAGCGGGAAACCTCCCCCCGGCGGCTTTTGGGCAGCACGTCGGAGATGTGCTCCCCCACTGTCCGCCAGGGCAGCAGCCGGTCCTCCTGAAAGAGGATCACCGGGTTTCGGGGCACGGTTACCGTCCCCTCCTCCACGCACTGCAGCCCCGCCAGCACCCGCAGCAGGGTGGTCTTGCCGCACCCCGAAGGGCCGGACAGGGCGGTGAGACCGCTGTCTGGCAGTTCCAGTGAAAACCGGTCCAGCACCAGCTTTTCCTCAAAACGCACCGTAATATTTTGGACTGCAATCACGTTTTCTCCCCTCCCAGCCGCCGGAACAGGGTCCCCATGGCCCGCTCCAGCACAAAGCTGAGGGCCACCACCGTCACCGTCCAGGCGAACAGATCGGGGGTCTCCATGGTGATCTTGGCCCGGTAGAGCCTGGTGCCGATGGCCAGCTTGGGCAGGCAGAGCACCTCGGCGGCCACCCCCGCTTTCCAGGCCAGACCCAGGGCGGTGGCGCAGCCGCTGGCGAAGTAGGGCAGCACCGAGGGGACGTAGATCAGCCCCACGGTTTTGCCCTTCCCGAACCGGTAGGCCTTCGCCAGCTCCAGCAGTTTGGGGTCAGTCTGGGCGATGCCCTTGCCCACATTGCCCCACAGCACCGGCAGCACCATCAGGGCGGACACGATGGCGGGCACCATCCCGGTGGTGGGGGCCCACAGCAGCACCAGCACGATGAAGGAGGCCACCGGGATGGCCCGCACCACTTTGACGGCGGGGGTGAGCACCCAGTCCGCCGGGGCGAAGGCGGCGGTGGCCACGGCGGCGGCGGTGCCGACAACCGCCCCCAGGGCGAACCCGGCGAAGATCCGGCCCAGGCTCATCCCGGCCGCCTGCCAGAAGGCGGGCTCCTGTATCAGCGCCCCAAGCCGCCCGGCCACCTCCAGAGGGCCGGGCAGCAGCAGAGAGCCGTAGCCCTCAGTGCGCCAATCCATCAAAACCGCCCCAAGCTGCCAAACCCCCAGCCAGAAGGCCAGGGGTATGACAACACGCAGTATTTTATTTCGGGTCTTATTCCGCGATGTAGTAGAATCCGTCATCGGGGATGGAACCTCCAATGGATTCGGGGTCGGCGGCGAAGAGCACCTCGTAGTAGCTGGAGATGGACTTCATATCCTGACCGGCCACGAAGATCATATTGGCCTGGGGGATGGCGGCCTGGGCAATGGCGGCCTTGGGCACGATGCCGTACTGCTCGATGAGGGCGGCCCCCTCCTCCGGGTTGTCCTTGATATAGTTGATGGAAGCCTCATACTCGGTGAGGAAGTCCTGCACCGCCTGGGGATTTTCCTGGGCAAACTCGGTGCGCACCACCACGCAGCCCATAGTGAAGGTGCCGTTGGCACCGGACTCGGTCCAGGCGTCGCTCAGGTCCACGGCGTCCCGCACGTCGCTGTTCTGCATCAGCACGGTGGTGGCGGCAGGGACGGGGAGCATGCACAAGTCGATCTCACCGGAGGCCATCAGGGAGGTGACCTCCTCGCTGGTTTTCCACTGGATATCCACATCGGTGTCGGGGTCCAAGCCGTTCTGGGTCAGCAGATAGTCCAGCACGTACTCGGTGTTGGTGCCCTGGTTGATGGCGTAGAGGGTCTTGCCGTTCAGGTCGGCCAGGGAGTTCACCGTGTCCCCGTTCTCCAGGATATGGAGCACCCCCAGGGTGTTCAGGGCCAGCAGCTGCACCTTGCCGGTCTTGTTGTACAGGTTGGCGGCCACGTTGGTGGGCAGGGCGGCGATATCCAGCTCCCCGTTGTTCAGCTTGGGCAGGATGTCGTTGGCCGGGTCGGAGCCCAGGGTGACGGCATAGTGGTTGACGGTCTCGCCGGCGTCATTGTCGGAGAGCAGCTTGGCGGCCCCCATACCGGTGGGGCCATTGAGCAAGCCCAGGTTGATCTCGGTGCCCGGCTCGCTCGTAGGAGCCTGGCTCTCAGCCACGGGGGTGGTTTCTGCGGCAGGGGGGGTGGTCTCGGTCTCCGGGGCCTCCTTGGGTCCGCAGGCAGTCAGACCCAGGGCCAGAGCCAGGGCCAGGGTAAGAGAAAACAGCTTTTTCATATGAGCCTCTTCCTTTCTACAGATGTTCCAGAGCCGCCTGATCCAAAATCCGAATGGTCCGCCCCCGGTGCGCGATGGCGCCCCGGTCCCGCAGGTCGTCCAGAGCCCGGTAGAGGGAGGCCCGGCTCACCCCCAGCCGTCCGGCCAGGCCGGTGAGGGAGCAGTCCAGCTCCACCCTCCCCTCCCCCTCGTGGGCCAGCAGGTACTGGGCCACCTTCCGCCCGGCGGTGCCGGCGGTGAGGGCGTCGATCTTGCCGGAGAGAAACCAGATGCGCTGGGACAGATAGGTCACATAGCTCCGCCCCACCTGGGGCCAGCGCTCCATCCACTCCTCCACCAGCGCCTGGGGAAAGAGCAGCAGCCGGCAGGGGGAGCGGGCGGTGAGGGTGGTGGCGTAGTCCGGCCGCTGATAAAACAGCGCCGCCGCGCCGAACAGGTCTCCCCGTTTCAGCACGCTCATGATCAGCGCGCCCTTGCTCACCTGCACCGATCCCTCCAGCACCACCCCCAGGCAGCGCTGGAAGTGGCGGGGATCGTAGATGACCTCTCCCTTGGCGGCCGCCCGGCGGAGCGCCCGGGGGTCGGCGAGGGAGGCCTGGGCCGCCTCCGGCGCGCCCTGAAACAGAAAGGTCCCCTCCAGCAGCTCCAGCAGGGCCTCCTCGTGTTCCGCCATTTCCAGTCGCCCTCCATTTTTGTCTCAGATGGTACAGTTAGTCTATCACGCTTTTGGAAAAAGTCAAGCGCCATTTCCCCACAACCCCCATACAATGGGGAGAAAGGAGGCGTCAGTCATGCCAAAAAATTGCTGTCACAACCGGGAGCAGCTGCTGCAACGGGCCCGCCGGGCCGCGGAGGAGCTGCTGGAGCGGCAGGAGGAGCTGGAGCCATCCCAGGAGGAGATGGCCATGAAGCGGTACATACATCCCATTCCCTGCTGCTGTCCCCCCTGCCCGCCGGGGTGCGAGACGGATCTGGACGGGGTGCTGGAGGCGCTGGCCCGGCAGAATCAGCTGCTGCTGGACATTCTGGGGGCGGTAAACGCCCTGAGCGCGGCGGTGCTCAGCATCCAGTCCCGCATGTGAAAAAAGCCCGCGGCTGCCGCGGGCTTTTTTCTGACAATATTCTGAATCTGAGAAACTTTCTCTTGTCACAGGCCGTCTAATTGGGTATACTGGAGACTAGTTGTTGACATAACAAAGCGATTTTGCACACAAGAAGAGAAAGGGGCGCCCCCCATGGCCCAGAGAGGGAGAACAAGCAAAAGCACCGGCAGCCGGGTCGCCGGCTCTGCCCGAAAACCCACCCGGAAGAAAAAGCGGGCCCGCTCCCCCCTGGGACGGCTGGCCCGGATCCTCTACTGCATGCTGGTGGCGCTGTCCGCAGTGATCGTGGTCACCTACGCCGGGGTACGCATTGCCGCCCGGCCGCCGGAGGTGGCCGACCACACGCCGGCCTCCAACGACGGAGACAGCACGGCAGGGGCCACCGGCTCTCCCGCCGCCTCGGTGGACCCCGGACCCCAGCGGAAGGAACAGACCTACACCTTCCTGCTGGTGGCCAGCGACCAGGTCAGCGGCAACACCGACACCATGATGGTCCTCACCTACGACACGGTAAACCAGACCGCCGGACTGGTCTCCCTCCCCCGTGACACCATGATCGACGGGGTGAAGGACTCTGACGGCAGCCACTTCTACAAGCTCAACGGCACCTACGCCTACAACGGCATCGAGGGGCTGAAGAAGGAGGTCTCCCAGATCCTGGGCATTCCCATTGACTTTTATGTAAAGGTGAATACCCGGGGCTTTGTGAAGCTGGTGGACGCCATCGGCGGCGTGGACTTCAACGTGCCGGTGAATATGAACTATGAGGACCCCACCCAGGACCTGTATATCCACTTCAACAAGGGCATGCAGTGGCTGTCCGGCTCCGACGCGCTGAAGGTGGCCCGCTGCCGGCAGAACTCCTATTACGACAAGGCCGCCGGCAAGTGGAAAACCTATGACGCCTACTCCAACGCTGACATCGGCCGCACCGAGACCCAGCGCAGCCTGCTTACCGCGGTGCTGAAAAAGGCCCTGTCCCAGCCCCAGAAGCTGCCCACCTACTACGACATTTTCCTGGAGAACGTCCAGACCGACCTGAGCGCCAACGATCTGCTGTACTTTGCGGAGAAGGCCCTGTACTTTGACTTCTCCAGCGGCCTCACCACCTCGGTGCTGCCGGGCGACGGCACCGTGACCTACCACGGCTGGACCTACTGCTATGAGCTCTATCCCGACCAGCTGCTGGAGCTGATCAACACCCAGGGCATCAACCCCTACACCACCGACATCACCGCCGACATGCTCACCCTCGCCCAAAAGAGCTGACACGGAAAAAGGCCCGCCGCGGACAGGAGTCCCATCAGAAGGACAACAAAACCGATTTAGTGTATCGTCAGCATAGGATGCACCTGTAAATTTTGCAGGTGCATCCTATTTTCTTAGATTTCGTTCAATCATACCAACAACCTGCATATAGATACTGGTTGCGATTTCAATCCACGCTCCCCGCGAGGGGAGCGACGATGTCGGATGGAACTTCCTTGTCTGGCTCAGGAGATTTCAATCCACGCTCCCCGCGAGGGGAGCGACTTGCCCGCCGGGCGAGAGCTGCACGGTGCGGGAGATTTCAATCCACGCTCCCCGCGAGGGGAGCGACTCTGCGCCATGATACCCTCGTCATTGGCATACTGGGCCAAGCAGTCGGCGCAATCCCGGTCGAAGGTGGAGGCCTGGCCCTCCACAAAGTTGATGATGGGATGGGAGGGTTTCTCAGCCACCGGTTTTTCCTCTGGAACCTGCTCCTCGAACTTCTCCGTCCGAAACCCGCTGTAATAGTTCCGAACGCGGGAGCCGTCTCCCAGGCTGAACCGCTCCTCGTAGCTCCGGAAGTAGTTCTTCAGCTCCTCCTTAAATATCATGCGGGAAACCGGGTAGGGCACCTTGGCGTCATCGCAGTAGGTCTTATACATCTCCCAGGCCGACTTCAGCGACACCCCGTCCTCCTTCTTGAACACATGATAGGAATCCACCACGAAGTTGTAGAAATCATTGGAGGCCCCCATCATGGAGATAGGAATATAATCGTCGTAGTAGTCCGGGTCCTCCAGATACACCTCCTGGCAGTGATAGGCAATGCCGCCCAGTTCAAAGGGGATCTGCTTGGTCAGCGTCCGGTACTCCGCCGGGGGCACCTTGTCTCCCGTGGGGGTCACATCGATCAACCGCCGGATGATGCCCGACTTGGCGTCCGTGATCTTCACAGGCTTGTTGGTGCCCATGATCAGAAATGCCTTAAACCGGTTGGAATAAGGCGGCTCCATGTTCAACCAAGAGCATGTTGAGCTCGTCGATTTGTGCGTTCGTCATACGCTTCATATAAAACACCTCCATAAAACCCATTGTAAATCTTGCGAAAGGAGATATTCAATGAAGAAACATGTGAATCCTACCAAGCATCTGCACGAAGTCTATACCGTGCAGGGCGGGGTAAAAGAGTACAACAAAAATCAGCGAGCATGGGGCGCGCTACTATTTGCAGGAAGTGTTTTACTGCTGCATATGGTGGGTGGCCATATCGTTGACAAGATTGAACATCGAGAAATCAAAGCCTTGAAAAAGAGGGATGACCTATGCTGACTCAATGCCCAGAGTGCGAGCTGCCGGTGAGTGACAAAGCAAATGCCTGTCCTCATTGTGGATACCCACTAAAGCCCTCTGAAAAGCAAAAAAGACCTCGCAAATCCAATAAGCGACGGCGATTGCCGAACGGCTTTGGTCAGATCAGCGAGATCAAAAATCGTAATTTAAGAAACCCGTTTCGGGCGATGGTCACCGTGGGGAAGACCCCGGAAGGAAAACCCATCTGCAAGCCTCTCAAACCGGAGTCCTACTTCGCCACCTATAATGATGCCTACGCTGCCCTGGTGGAATATAACAAGAACCCCTACGATCTGGAGCCGTCCATCACCATGCAGGAGCTCTACGATAAATGGCTCCCGGAATATGAGAAGACGGTGAAGAGCACCAAATCGGCCACCTCGGCCTGGGCCTACTGTTCCGGCGTCTATAAGATGCGGGTCATGGACATCCGGGCCCGCCATGTGAAGGGCTGCATGGAGGAGGGCGTTGCCATCATCCGCGGCAAAGAGCAGCATCCCAGTGCCACCATGAAGAACCAAATTAAATCCCTGTTCAACATGATGCTGGACTACGCTTTGGAATACGAATTGGTAGACCGGAACTACTCCCGTACCTTCAATCTCACCGAGGAGACGGTCAAAGAAATCCAGTCGGTGAAAAAGGAGCACATCGCCTTCATCGATGAAGAGATGGACTTGCTTTGGGAAAATATCAGCAGTAAGCAGGGTATCGACATTATGCTCATTCAATGCTACTCTGGTTGGCGCCCTCAGGAGCTTGGTTTACTGGAACTGAAAGATGTGGACTTGGAGAATTGGACCTTTCGGGGCGGTATAAAGACCGATGCCGGAGAAAACCGTGTCGTCCCGATCCACTCCCGCATCCAAGACCTGGTGCTCCGAAAATATCAGGAGGCGGAGGCCCTTGGAAGTCCCTATCTGCTCAACTGGACAGACCCCAATAACCGCAACAAGAAAAACATCAAATTGACCTACGCCCGGTATCAGAAAGCCTTCGAGCGTATTCGGGACGACCTGAAGTTGAACCCCAATCACCGTCCGCACGACGGCCGTACCCACTTTGTCACCATGGCTAAGCGCTACGGAGTGGACGAGTACGCCATCAAATATATGGTGGGGCACAAAATTTCTGACATCACAGAGAAGGTCTACACCCGCCGAGAGTTCGCCTGGCTCCGGGAGGAAATCGAAAAAATCTCATAAGGAAGGAACTGGTATGAGCGAAAAGAAACGTTCTCAAAACCGAACCTCGGTTCAGAGTAGTAAATATGAAACTCTGCCTCCTATGGAGAGAATTGGTAAAAGCGCGCTGGATGCCCTTGCAAATGAAACGATGCTTTGGATTGAAGAACAAGTAAAAGTAGGCGTTCCATTTGCGCTAAACATGCTGAAGGAAGGACTTAAAGAAGCCGTAAAAGCGCTTTCTGAAAAATCCGAGCCCGTTTCAGATGGCATACTCAACATTAGGGAGGCAACATATTGGGATGGTCTGGAGCATGGTGAAAAAAGAAAAGAAATTGCCATGATTGCCGGAATGACCCAAATCGGCCTTGAAAAAGAACAGATCGAGCAGGTGCTGGAAATTGCCGCGCATGCCTGGGACCCAATATCAGAGGATAAAGAAGAGAGGGGCCGTTAATTCGGCTCCTCCTTCGTCGTTATTAGGGAAATAAACTCATCCAATCTTTTCTGTCCGCCGTACTCAAGAAGTCTATACCTGAGAAGTTTGACCAGGGTCCAAGATCCAATGTAAGCGCCGCCAATGACGCCAATCAGAATTCCGCCAACCCCGCACACTGTGGTTTTCTTCATGCTATCAGCCTCCTAAAATTTCTGAGTCTTCCGTAAAAGAGGCTGTGGAATTTGCGATTATGATGCCTATACTTGTGTACGTCATCCCATTCCAAAGGAGAGAAGGTGTTGTAGAAGGAACACTATTAAGCCAGAAAAGGGATGCTTGTCCCCGAACCCGAAGTGATTGAACTCGCCTGACAACACACAACCGCCCTTGACTGTTCACAGCAGCCGAGGGCGGTTCCTTTCTGGCTTAATACTATTCCTACACACACTCCTATACTTTGGCAGCCTCCCCATAGTGTAGGAATACCAGTATAGAAATAATAGAGAAATAATATATGAATTATCTACACTCACCCGCTTTTAACCGCCCTTAACCGTCCTCAAAACCATTGATATAACAGCAGTTAAGCGCACATAAAAGCGGGTAATTGTGTAATAAGTTTCTATTAAATATCTTTATCGAGGTAAAACGAATTTTTTACAGGTAATTTCTGATATCTGGTATCAATTATTCCAGGCAAAGAACCCATCCATTTCCGGCCGGTTCTCTACGCAAGCATAGCACAAATGTACATTTTGCGCGCTTGCAGGGGAAACCCCTGTCCCCAATGCCGCCTGCGGGCGGAACCTTTTGACAATGTTGCCGAAAAGTTTTCGGAAGATTTTCCACGCAAGATCGGGTTTGACAAAATTGTCAAACCCGATCTCATTTGAACATTTGGCAATTCCGGTAGCAGTCCATTGCGCTGAAAATCGGGTTCGGCAACCTTGCCGGACCCGATTTTCACCTGCATCAGGGTGTCGTTTTTTCAATAAACTGTCTACATTATTGGGTACATTATACTCCGTACAAGGGTGTCCATGTTAGCACCCTGGAGGTCAAGAAATCCAGGGCAGGGTGCATCATGAGACCCCCATTTTTCTTTTTTAATGCGGACACAGACTGTCCGCATTATCTGTTAGGATGGGTGCGAGAACCGGGGATGGTCCTGGAGCCGTCTCCCGAGAGGAGGAGACGAAAGCGGCCATCGCCTTTGCGGATGAGGCTGGCCGCGACATCAACGCCGTGGCCAGGGCATTCAACAGCGGCTGCGGTACCGCCCAGCAGTTGGGCTTTTCCGTCCAGCGGCTGGCCCAGGTGGTGGAGCAATTCCGGCAGGTGAGAAAGCTGGGATACCCCTATGCGGTATAAACACGATCCACGCCCGAATACCCAGGCAGAAGATAGATCCGCATCCCGCCGTGAACCATATCTACTCCAACATCCGGCAGATCGCCCGCTGCCCAAGGGCCAGAGAACTCGCCCCGGAGCAGATCGCGCAGCTGGAGTTTCTGGCGGACAAGCTCTGCGAGGAGTGCTTTCTTCTCTCCACCCAGCAATAGCCCCCTGTAAGGCCACTGGATGCCCCGTGTGGCCGCGCATCTCCCCCAGGAGGGGTAGGTAGGCCACTAGGGAGAAACTGGGCGCTTTCAGCCGAATCGTCAGGAGCGTCACTTTTATGTCACAGGAGCAGAAAATCGCCTTTGACAATAGTGTCAAAGGCGATCCGCGGGAGGAGCGGAATATACCACAGAGCCGGGAGACCGCTTTTGATGAAATCACCAAAAGCGCTGCCCAGGAAGGTTTGGCAAGGTTGCCGAACCTTTCCGACCAGAGATGGAGGAAAGGAAAATGTCAGAAGAAGCGAAAGATGATGTTCGACAGGTAACCGTGGAACGCCTTCAGCGCTCCCATGGGCGGCTCATCCAGGTGGTGTCCGTGTTCCCGGTTCAGGGCAGCGCCACCCCGGAGGACAAGTTGAAAGCCCTCATCGACCTGGACGCGCAGCAGGGAAAGCTGTGTGCCTAAAGGACTGGACATTGTCCAGGCTTTGGGGTATTGTGTAGGCGCGATGCGCTGAATCGGTTTGACGAGAAAAAAGGAGGGCTGTATGAAACAGTCAAACCAGAATGAGATCACTGCCCTGTACTGCCGTCTTAGCCAGGATGACGGGGCGGACGGAGAGTCCAACAGCATCCAGAACCAGCGGAATATCCTGGAGCGGTACGCACGGGAGCACCGCTTCCCCAACCCCCGCTTTTATGTGGATGATGGCTATTCCGGGGGCAGCTTTGCTGAGGTTAGATAGCGATACTTTTTACATCAACCATGTTACGGCGGTCATGGTTGACAACTTGCGTCGGCTCCTGCTCGGTATCAACCTGTCCGACAAAGCTATAATGGATTTCGATTTTCCGGGTGTTGGTTTCCCGGTCTAATTCATGTATCAAAATACGGTCGATAAACTCATGGACGTTTTCATAGGTCAATTCCTGTATGTCGCTGTATTTCCCGACAATCTGAATAAACCTTGATATATCCCTTTTTCGCTCGGTAACGGTTGCGATCTGCTGTTGTAACTCGTCTATCCTTGCGGCAAGGGATTTCTTTTCGTCCTCATAGCCGGAAGTTAGAAACACAAACCGTTCATCTGTCAGTCTGCCTAATGCGTTGTCCTCATACAGCTTGCGGAAAAGCGTGTCAAGTTCGGTCATACGCGCCTGTGCTTTGAAAAGTTCCTTTTGCTGCTGCGCTAATGCCTTTCTCGCTTCCATGTCGCCGTACTCGGTAGCTTTACAGATAAAGTCCTGTTCGTGTTCCTTAACATACCGCAAAACCCGCCGCATATCTTCCAGCACTAAATCAAGAAGTACGTTTTTGCGGATATAATGAGAGGTACACTCGCTGCCTGTCCTTGCCCTGTTGCGCCATGCGCCGCAAGAATAGGAAAACTTGCGCGGCTCGATATTTACGCCCTGTTGGTAATACATCTTATGTCTGCAACCAGCGCAAAACAGCAAGCCGGAAAAAATATCAATCTCCGCTGCTTTTGTCGGGCGGTGGCGGGTAGCAATCCGCTTTTGCGCAAGTTCAAAGGTTTCCTCGTCAACAAGCGGCTCATGGGTGTTTGGGAAGAAATAGCGTTGTTCTTCTTCGTTCTTCCGGGTCTTTTTCGACTTGTAGGATACCTTGTGAGTTTTCGCGGTTATGGTATGCCCTAAATATTCCTGCCTTGCTAATATGTCATAGAGCGTTTTGTCCGGCCAAGTATAGGGGGCGATCATTGCCCGCTGATACCGCGCCTGTCCTGTACGCTGATAGCGCAACGCTCCAATCGTCAAGACTTTGTTTTCCGCAAGCCATTTTTGGATTTCGCACATACGCACGCCGCTAACAAACATAGCGAAAACCTGTTTGACAATCGGCGCGGTTTCCGGGTCGGGTATAAGGTGGTGGCGGTTGTTCGGGTCTGGGATATAGCCGTATGGATATTCCCCGTTGACGCGCTCGCCTTTTTGCGCCTGTGCCTGTTTAACTGCGCGGATTTTCTTGCTTGTGTCGCGGGCGTAAAACTCGTTAAACCAGTTCCGCAAGGGGGTAAACTCGTTATCCTCCCGCGCTGTGTCAACTCCGTCGTTGATCGCGATATAGCGTACTCCGTTTTCGGGAAATACAATCTCTATGAGTTCGCCCGTTTTCAGATAGTTTCTGCCAAGACGGGAAAGGTCTTTGGTAATGACCGTCGCCACTCGTCCGGCTTCCACTTCCTGCAACATCGCTTGCAGCCCCTCGCGCTCAAAACTCACGCCGGAAAATCCGTCGTCCACAAAAAACTTTGTGTTCAAAAAATGGTGTTCGTCCGCATAGCGTTGAAGTATCATTTTTTGGTGCTGTATGCTTCCGCTTTCTCCGGCTTGCATATCCTCTTGACTTAAACGGCAGTAAAGGGCGGTGATTTTATTCGACTGTAACATTAGTCCTCCTTTCCGACAGCCGAATAAACAGGTATAATGTGTTGCTATCATTATACCATATCCCGCCGCCTAATGCACTACTCGGACGCTAAAAATCCCGGATTTCCGGGCTTTTTCTGCAAATCCTTTACAATGAGTTTCTCAATCTTTTTATGGATTGTATCGGTTGCCTTTTCACTCGGCAACGCTTGAACAAGATAGGTGATTTTCCCTATTTTGCGTTCGGTTGTAATTGTCTGTTTTTTATCCATTAGAAAAACCTCCTTTTCCTGTATGGATAAACTATATTCGTCAAAAGGCAAAAACGGGCGGTTGTTAGCTGCAACCTCACGGGAGTTTCACCCCGGCCCATGCTTATGGGTGCGCCGCGCAATACTTTGAGGGTGTTCAACGCGGGAGTATCATTGTGCCGCCTTGTATGTCGTCGCCCACAAGCTGCTAAACCTGTTTTACGGCGCGGTAGTTCTCGCTCGGCTTTTCCCCTATGGGGAAAAGCTGTCATGGCGTACCCGCCGACTGGCTCGGTACAGACGGAATGTACCCGTTTGCCTGTTATGCTGCGCACCAAAGGCCGCTTTCTTTGTCAAAGAACAATAGGCTTTGTCGGCCTGCAAAAGCACATCAACAGCGGATATGCTTTTGCGGAACGACAAATAGCCCATAACGGGAAGCGTGGAAAGGGGACACGCTCCCCGCATGGGCTAAAAGATTATCCTACATGAAAAGCAAGGGTGCGGGTAATAAGGCGCACTTGCAGCCTGTTACGCATTTCCTCGTCCACATAGGAATAGGTATTGCCCGCGTCGTCTTTCAGCGTGCGGGTACAAAGTTTCGCTATGTAACCCTCGTAGTGCTTCAAGATCGCGCACATGGCGGTTGTGTCGCCGTTTGCCGCTGCGGAAATGACAGGGAACGGCAACAGATTTTCAGACTTCCTAACGGTATTCATCATCTGCTTTTCCCTCCAAATACTGTTTGATTTTCGCAAGCGCGGATTTCCTGTGCCGGAAAACCGTCGTGCGTACAACATTCAGCAGTTCGCCAATTTCCGCGTCGCTCATATCCAAGAAGTAGGACAAAAGGATAATGTCGCGTTTCCTTTCGGGCAAAGCGTTAAGGGCTTCGGCAAGCAGTTCATTTTTGACGAGTACATCAAAGCCGGACACTTGAAAACGGAAATAATCGCTTTCGTATTCGTCCGTTGTGAAAAGCTGCGCGAGTTCGCTTTCGCTCAAATCCGAAAAAGTAACTTCGCGTGCTGCGCGTTTCGCAAGAGTGCGGCGGTGGCTTTTCGCTTCGCCGACCAAAGTTTTCTTTGCTAATGCGTCGTACTGATGTTGTATTCTTTCCTTGTCGGAAGAAGATAGCTCCATAGAGTTCACCTCCTTCCCGCGTGGAGTAGAGGACGGGAGTTAAGGGCTTGTCCTCTCTGCCCCTTTCGCTCCGTACCCGTTCGGGAGATGGCTCTTGAGTGCGCTTTTCAGAAAAAAGTTGAAAAAAGCAAAATGCGCCCGTCCGCAAGACGCGGACGGGCGCAAAGGAAATGTAAGCAGTAGCTAAATGTATTGACAGTTCACATTCATAGCCGGAATATCCCGCTTGCGGAGCATAGCTTTTTTTGACCGCAAAGCATTAGGCGGGTTACAGTAAATAAAAATGGACACGGCGATACCTCCCCGATACCGCCGTATCCTTAAAAAAGGGCGACTTTAATACACTACCCGCAATCCATTCTATAATAGGGAACAGCGGCTTTTGCGCAATATTAAATAAAAAAGCCGATAACACATAGGTTTTTTGACCTAATGTTAGGGTCGGGAGAAATTAACCATATTGGGCCGGGAGAAAAAAGCCAATATCGGCCGGACGAAAATCGCCAATCCAGGGTAGCCAGCCCCCCGGCAGTATTGTTTACCCGGCCTGTTGTGGGTCAGCCGGTGAGCCGGTAGAAGTACGCAGTGCAACCGTCTCCAGCTTCCTTCCCCGGAAGCTTTCCCCCTTAATGGTAAAGACCACAGCATCGTCAAAGATGCGGTCCAGGGCGCACAGGAGAGCATCGTTCTCACAGAAGTTCTCCTTCCACTGAGTAGGATCACGGTTGCTGGTAAAGACCATGTTGGAGAAGCCCTCCTTCTGGTAGCGGCGGTCCACCATGTCAAAGAACAGCCTGGTATTCTCCTTGTCAAACTCACAGTGTCCCACCTCGTCAATAATCAGGCAGGAAGGCCGGACAAGGTAGGCCAGGAGGTTGCTCTCCCGGCCGGTCCGGCGGGCGGAAGTCATGCGGTCACGTAGCTCCGTCATCTTAATGAAGTAGCTCTTAAATCCGTGCTCACAGCAGGTGCGTCCAAAAGCCTGGGCCAGATGGGTCTTGCCTGTGCCGGGCCGTCCAATAAAGGCAAGGTTCTTGTGCGCATAGAGAGCAGACAGCGTGGAAAGGCTGCGTAGCCGGTCTACATTCTTTCCAGTGATTCGGTTGAAATCAAAGTTGTCAAAGGTCTTGGGAACCTTCATCGGGAGACGGCTGGTGCGGAGCAGGAACTCCACCGTGGACCGTTCTCTCTTCTCCAGGAGATAGTCAAACACCTTTGCCACAGCGAGGACTTCCACATCGGTCATGTTGTGCTGCTGCACCAGTGTTGCAAATTCCTGGGTGGAGAAACCATATTTCGTCAGTTCCCGAGTAGCACTGGCTACCACTTCAAACAGAGAGTCAGTCATCCTCGTCATCCTCCCTGGTGAAGTTGAACTTCTCAAATGAAAGGTCGGAGGAGGGCTGCGGGAGCTGCCTAATCACTGTTTTCACTGGCATGGAAGGAAACTCCTCCGGCTGGTCTGGGAACGCATACTGGTTAGCACAAAAGCTGTCCTGGTAATCCCAGGTCACTTCGTGGGTGGTGAGCAGGCAGGTCATATCTGCGGAGTAGATATAAAGGCAGGAGCCACTTCGCATCACACGGGCAGTTTTACCCCTGTAAGTGTAAGGAACACCAAATCGCCGCCCTTCGTAGTTCACAAAGCCGTCAAAAGAGATCCGTCGCTCAGGGCAAAAGTACAGCAGTAATTCAGGGCTGTCATCCAGTTTCGTAGCTACGGTGCCACACCGTTCCCTGTGGATATCCTGCGGAATACCCAATCCCCGGTGGAAGGTAGTGTTCTGTTCGTCACACCAGTCCAGGGCAGAAAGGTTTAGGTCTGTCACATTCCAAAAGGTTCGCCCGGCTAGGAAGTTGTCCTTCACAAAACGGATCAGGCGCTCCACTTTGCCCTTTGTAAAGGGGTGGCGGGGTTTGCATAGTTTCGTCTGGAAACCCACAGTCCGCATGAACTGCTCATAGTCCTTTTGCCAAAGGGGATTCCCCTCCTGGTCCCGCCGGATGACCACGCTTTTCATGTTGTCCGTGAGGATATACTGAGGGACGCCCATGTACCGGAACCCGTGGAGCATACCAATAAACAGGTTTTCCTGCTTGGCGTTGGGGAAAAACTCTACGTACTGCTCACCGCAGTGGTGGCAGACCATAGCGCCGCATATTGTTCAAGCCCCTATGGATGGCAACCGTGACTTTGCTGCTGTGTACGCCCTCCCTGCGGGAGATCTCGGTCTGTGTGATGCCGGAAATATAGTAGGCGTACACGCGGCGGGCCTGCGTCGGGGTGGCACGGGAAAGGGCCTTTGGTAAGGCAGCCAACAGCCGAAGATATGCCGCGCTATCTTCCTGCTCCATCAGAATGTCCTCCGGTGATCTGGCGTGTTCCAGCGCATAGTTCTCCATCCAGCTATAAGCGTCCAGAGAGTACCAGGCGCGGTGGTTGATTTTCCGGCGCTCGTAGTTGTTCATCTCCCGCTGAGCCTGCCGCATGGCCTCCCATACCTCGTCGCTGACCTCTACGAATTCGTCGTGCCGGTAGTGGGGATAAATCCACCGCAGATTGATTGTTTTCATAGGCTTACCTCCTGAAAATGGGAGAGGCGGGCAGCTTGTCCGCTGTCCGCCTCTCGCTGGGATAAGGGAAACAATCCCTTTCACTTGGTAGCCCGAAAAGGGGTCATTCGTTAGGGTGGTTTGCAAAAAAATTCAGGAACTTTTTCCGAACCGCAAGAATGCTCTCATAGACGGATACTTTGGAGCAGCCACACATTGTCCCGATCTCCGCAAGAGTCAGTCCGTCCAGTGCATAGAGCAGAAACCGGTGGCGCTGAGCCTCGGTGCAGGTGTCCAGGACGGCCAGTAGCTCGCCCAGCGTTTCCATGCGGCAAAGGTATTCTTCCGGCGTTTCGCCGTAGATACCCACACCCTCGGTGGCAACTATGTATTCGTCAAACTCCCGACCATTCCAATGCCGCCGCTGTTCGTGCAGCAGGTTTTCCATCTTGTGGTCGGCTCGGTCAAGAAATTCATAGACTTCCAGCGTGACCTCCACGGTCACAGCTTGTCCGTTGTAATGGATGGTGACTTCCATTTGCCTTTCCTCCGTTCAGATTTTTGTGAGAAAATCTGAACGGAGCGGCGGGGAACGACACCGGGGCTGACATAGAAAAACGCCCGGACAGCATGAAGCTATTCGGGCGTGAGAAATACAATATTCAACTACATTATGACAATTTTCGCACTGACTGTCAGACGGGGGCTGTTCAGTTACTAGGCTTTTTTTGATGGCGACACAAACATCTGCGTTTGTCGGCTGTTAAGTAAGCACATGGCGGCTCCTTCCATGAGCCGCCAATCATAGCATTACTTCTTAAAAGACAAAGCAAACGACGGCCTTGAAATGGTACTTTCAAAACCGTCGTTCATTTTGTAATGATCTAAGTTAGAGCGCAACAGACTTTGACTGCCGAACCAACGGTTTTTTTATATACCGTCTCGTTGGCAGCTTGGCACTCTCTACGCATAGACATCTATGTTTTCCGCAATCTGATGCTTTTGTGGAAGATTAAATTAGTTAACTTCTGTGAAAATAAAGAGTCCTTGGTTGTCTGTTGGGATAAATCGGAAGCAAGGATGCCGCCGTGACAAGTAAAATCAAAATGTAGACTTTGGGAATGTTACATTTTCTATGTATTACTCGGAGTATGGGATAAACGAAATCTGGTAGCCGGAATTCTGCTCCCGCCGCACCTGATAAATGCCGGGTGACTGTACTTCCTTTGCGCTTTTCTCATAAGTATCCATCCTGGGCCTTGCGGCAGAAGAAGCTGTGGAGACCTCCTGTGTCTTTTTTACCTGGGACAGCATCTCTGCCTGCGGCACATCATTTTTTGCAGCTTGGATTTCTTCCGATACCTTTTCCAATTCCACTTGCAGTTTTTCCTGTTGCTCCACAGTAGAGACACCACTGTCGGTGCCTGTGGACTTCATGAGCAACAGGGTATTTTGAAGCTGCTGCTGCTTTGTTTGCAGCTCTGCCGCCTTATCGGCAGGGCTGTTTTTACCTAGGAGCGTGTGGCCTTGTTTCGTGCTGGTCATTGTAGTCAATGGGTTGATATACCCTGGCCGTACCTGTAATGACATATAATCCCCCCTTATGCTGTGATTGATTTGCCATTTCCAATGCAAAACCTTCCTCAAAGTCTACATAAACGATATCGGAACTTTTTTTAAAACGGATAGCGGAATCACGTGAACGGTCGCTTTCCTTTCGTAGACGGTATTACTTTCAGCCTGCTTTTTGCAAAGAACAGAGTAGCACACTGATTCGAAACGTTCCGTCTGTATTTTCGATTTCTGTGATTCCCTGATACTTTCTGGAAATGGCTTCAATGTTTTGCAGACCAATGCCCTTCTGAATGGGGCTACTTATGTCAGCAGAATTGGTGGATTCGATAACCAAAAAATTTGCTCTTACTTTTGTTGTGATGCTTAGAAATCGTTTGGCTTTCTCTACCTGCATACACGCTGTGATTGCATTATCCAGAATATTAGAAAAGACAACGCATAAATCCAGATCCTCTGCATGAAAACTGAAGGGAATCCGTACTTTGCAATCCACATGAATTTCACAGTACCGAGCATGGCCCAACTTTTCTTTGAGAAGAGTATCCAAAATCAGATTACCCGTAGAAACGGGGATCGTGATTGAGCTGCAACCGGCTTGTAGGTTTGTAGCATACTGTTCTGCTGCCCCATACTTTGCTTCCCGTATCAGGCCGGATAAGACCAGTAGATGGTTTTTTATGTCATGCTGAAAGGCAGCATATTGCGCATTACGTGTTTTCGCTTCTTCCATATAAGTTTGCTGTGCGGACAGCTGGCTTGTCAACAATGCCACTGCGGTTTCTTGCTCCGCCAGCCGGGTCACCTTACAAACAATCTCAATCATGATAAAAAATACAACGGCTGCGCCGGACAACAGGAAGAGTGCCGTGAAACTGCTACCCCTCTGAAACGAGGATAAGTATTGCGCAAACGTCGGGCTGTCTAGCCGCAGCCCATACCGAATGCTCAACACCATCAACGCACTAGGCAGTAACAGCGCATACAGGTAGGGAGAAATGGATTTTTGTAGCGAAAATGCAGCTCTCTTTTGTATCCATATCAGCAAAAGCAAAAACAGAATATCCAAAGACAGAGAAAAAGCAATTTGCACCCATGTTCCATCGAAAGATAGGTTAAAGTGGGAAGCGGCGTATGCGGTCAGCACAGCTGTAAACCCTTCCGTAAAGGTGCGTAATGTAAATAGAATTGCCATCGGTGCAAGCAGATTTGCCCATCTGATTTTGATAAAAACAATGGCATAGACCATCCACAAAGGTATCTCCAGCCAAAAGGTACCTGGAATCTGCCAGCGGGTGATGACTGCTGTAAGAACGATTGTGATTGTTAATAAGATAGGGATATGTTTTTTCCCATCCGCCTGGGTTATGGAGAGGAAAAAATCAATGGAAAAATATGAAAGAATCCCATTTGATACAATCCACCAAAGATACAATATGACCGTCAAGGTTATTCCCACCTCCTGCACGATTCCAAAAGCCGCATGGTGAATTCCTGTTGTTTTCTACGAGAAATGAAAACCTTGCTGCCCCCAACCATCACGGCTACCCCCGGTTCCTTATCCACAACATAGTCAAGATTTACAAGATAGCTTCTATGACAACGGAAAAAGTGGTTGTCTAGTTCCGGTTCTAAAGAATCCAAAGTACCAGAATAGCTATACTGATCGGACAAAGTATGAATGATAGTCTGATGGTTAAATACTTCACAATAAATAATATCTTTAATTCTTACTTTGGACACAATGGCTTTCTTAGTGAGTATAATCGCCTTTCCATTGTCAGCAACAGCCCGATTCCATGCTTTATCCAAAGCAGAAAAAAGTTTGGGCTGGTTGATGGGTTTCTCAAGATACTGTATTGCATCCACATCGAAGGCTTGGAATACATATTCCGGATATGCAGTGATAAAGATGACTTGACTACTGCACCCCGCCTCCCGGAGCCTTTTCATCGTGTCCATTCCGTTTTTTCCAGAAAGTTTAATATCCATCAAGATAATATCTGGGGTACCGCCGGAGTATAAAAATTCCTCTCCACTGGAATACATCAAAATTGTGGCATAAAAATGTTTCTGCTTGAGATATTGTTGTACGATATCATTTAAGTGAGTAGCGAAATGGATTTCGTCCTCACAGATTACAATGTTCATGTTTCAGTTTCCTCCTATGAGTGCTATTTCATATTTTACCATACTATACAGCGGCTTGCCATTGCCCTTCAACGGATATATAACATCGTTCATCAAGTGCCATAAATTCGTAATAAAATATTTTCTAAGTAAGGCTGGCTTCTTGTTTAATTATAAAACACTTGTGTGTGGCTCTTGCTTGGGTAACCGGCTAACAGTAGTAAAAATGCCTTTTTCCATGTCCTCGGCCCGGATAGCAGCTTTTGCGGCCTCCATTGTCGCCTTGCGCTTGGTGTTGTACCGTTCTTCCCATTCCTTCTGTTTGCCGTTTGCTTTGCGGCGCAAGTAGTTCTGGTGAAGCCTGTCCTTGCGTGCCTCCTTCTTCCGAAGTTCTTCCTGTTCCTCTAGGGTCAGAGGAAGCGGCTGCAAAGCTGGCGGGATGTAGCGACCCACGAAATTGAAGTAAATTTCAATCTCCTGCGTGGTGTCCTGGCTGCCTTTGCGGGCGCGTTCATGGACAAGGATTTTCTCCACAAACTCGTTGAGCATGGTGTTTGTCAGTGTGTCGAAATTCTCGTACTTGTCAATCAGGGCAATAAACTTCTCTGCGGATTTTCGGCTCTGCTCGTAGCCGGTAACAGCCGTTTCCAGTTCCATGATTTCCGCATTGAGTGCGTCCTGCTCCTTGCCATACTGCGCGTCCAGGGCCTCATACCGGGCGTCCGGTAGCTTGCCCAGGGCGTTGTCCTCGTAGATTTTGCAAATGAGCCTTTCCAGTTCCCCGGTCCGCTTTTGGGCAGCGACCAACCGTTTCCGCTTCTTTGATACATCGGCGCTCCGCTGCGCAGCCTGCGTTTCCTGTACTGCCCGGACAAACTCTGCCCGATCATTCTTGGAATACTCAGCGATAGCCCGGAGCGTATCAGAAACCAATGTCAGAATGGCACTCTCATTGATACGGTGCTGTGTGGGGCAGAGCGTCCCACATGGGACTTTTGAATAGTTGGAACAGGTATATTGAGAAATACGCTTGCCGTTGTTGGTACGGTGGACGTACATCTTGCCCCCACAGTCTGCACAGTAGAGCAAGCCGGTCAGGGGAGCTGCTTCGCCCCATCCGTTCGGATAACGCCTCACATTACTGCGGATTTTCTGCACCAGATCAAAGGTCTGCTGGTCGATAATGGCTTCGTGGGTGTTCTCAAAGATTGTCCACTCGTCCTCAGAAACATAGTGGCTTTTCTTATCCTTGAAGTGCTTGCGGGTCTTGAAATTGACGGTGTGGCCCAAGTACTCCCGTTTCTTCAGAATGCTCACGATGGTGGAGGAACCCCACCCATACAGGTCTTTCACTGGCTTGGAACGGTTTACGCCTTCGTTGAAGCGCGCAAGGTGTACAGCGGGGATTTCGATTCGGTCTGCGGATAATTTCCCGGCAATCTGATAGGGGCCATAGCCCGCCAGTGTGAGTGAAAAGATCCGGCGTACCACTTCGGCAGCTTCCTCGTCTACGAGCCAATGCTCCCGTGTTTCATCCCATAAGTAACCGTAAATCACAGTGCCAGTTAGGTGCTTGCCGCTCATACCTTTGGACTTGAACACGGAGCGGATTTTCCGACTGGTGTCGCGGGCATAAAATTCGTTCATGATGTTGCGGAAGGGAGTAAAATCATCATCGCCTTTCAGACTATCCACACCATCGTTAATGGCAATCAGCCGGACGCCGCGCTGCCGCAAAATCTCCATGACCTGACCGACTTTCAGATAGTCACGCCCCAGGCGGCTCATGTCCTTAATAACAATGGCCTCCACTCGTCCAGCCTCAACTTCCTCCATCATGGCAAGAAAGCCAGGTCGGTCAAAGCGGGTGCCTGAAACCCCGTCATCAGTGAAATGCCGGGGATTGGGCAAGTTATTCCGGCGGGCAAACTCCTCTAACATCTGCTTTTGATGGCTTATGGAGTTACTCTCACCCTGTAACTCATCATCGCGGCTCAGACGCTCGTATAGAGGGGTGATTTTTTCGTTTCTCATAGCTGTACCTCCTGAAATGAAAATGCTCTAAGTGACTGCTTCACTAACCATGACAAAACCATGATTAAGAAGTCACTTAGAGCATACATCTCCCGCCGCCAATTTGTATTTTTTATATTGCTTCACCGCGAAATGGTCGGGGCTGCGTTCTTCTAAATCGGCAAAGAGCAGATCAACGGGGCTTTGGTATTCCTCGTCGTCCTCGCGTGCTTCGCTTGCATTGATAAGTTCAAGCAGCGTTGTAAAGTTCATTTCCTCGGCGGGGGCTTCATACCAAATGTAGCCGATCAACGCGCAATATAATAATCTCTCGGCTTTCACCCAAAAATCTTCCGCGCTTTTTTCTCCCTCGCCTTTGGTATTGACAATAAGGGTATTGACAACCTTTAACACGTCCTTTTCGCTGCGGATATAGACAAAGGGGTTATAGTGCATACTTTTCCGAAAGTTTATCGTGTTCAGTACCTTAATGCGGTAGCCTGCCCGTTGCAGCAGCTTTCCGCACTCGATTAGGACGGTGCCTTTCGGGTCGGTCAAGACGTAGGAAGAATGAAGCTGCATTAAATTAGGCTTTACGAAAAACCTTGTCTTGCCGCTGCCGCTGCCGCCGATCACCACGACGTTTTTATTTCTCGCGTATTTCGGCTGCTTCGGGCGGCTGTTCATGGTAAGGCGTTCGGTCTGCGTCAAAATGATGTTGTTCTGAAAATCCGGGTCGATGTAGGGCTTTATATCTTCGGCGTTGCCCCAACGTGCGCTGCCGTATTCTGCGCCCTTGCGGTATTTCTTTGCGTTTTTCCCTTTGACATAGACAATCAGACGGATAACCACCGCGCCGACAATGCCGATAAGCAAATCCAACGGGTGAACGCTCGGCAAGGCATTTGAAAACGCTTCGGAAAATCCCTGTGTGATATTGAGTATCTTTTCGGAAATATCCGCGCCGGGGGCAAGCCGCACCGCCTGTCCCACCTTATCAAAGAGATAGACAAAGAACACATAGGGGATATTCGGGATTATCAACTTTTTGTAGTTCATCTGCTTCATATCTCGCGCCCCCTGTCTATTTTCTTTACCTTGTCGCGGGCGGCGTTAAGCTGCTTCGCCTTGTCCTTTGCTGCGGCAAGGGCTTTGCGGATAGAGGGCTTTTTATCCCTGTTCAGCTTCTTTGCGGAAAACTCTTGAAACGCTGCGGTCATAACGTCCGCGTCCCTGCCTTTGAAAAACACAAGGTAACGGGTCTGTTCGCCCTTAACCTTTTTCAGCGAAAAATCTATGTTGTACTTCTTCGCGGTACTCTCAAAGGCTTTGATATTGCTGTCGGTGATCTCGATGTTGGAAACACCCGCATTTTGCTTCATAAGCTGCCGCATGGTCTGTTTCCCATGCGGGGCTTTGCTTTTCTGCTCCAAAAACTTCTTGATTGCTTTCTGCAACGCCTGTTCGGTAAGCCTTGCCGCGCCTTTTCCCACATTGACGGATAGGGCAATCGTTTTTTGGGTTACTTCCTCCTGCAAGGTATCAACTCCTTTCCCGGTAAACTGCGGCTATGCTCATTTGCTGCCGTAAAAGTCGTGATTGACAAGGGCGGTATAGTAGCTGTCAATGGTACTCGGTGCGTTGAACAGCACCGCTTTTAGATACTGCTTGATGTTGCGGATTTTGGTTGTGTTCTCCCTCATGCAGTCCAAAACAAACTCAACGTGGCTGCTATTCAGCTTCATAAACTTTGATTTGACAAGTTCGGCGGGGTAGTCGTCCCCGGCAATACGGATTGTCTTTCGCGCTGTGCAGACGGTTTCCAGCATGAGGTCAACAATCTCATTTAGGCGGTCTTTGTCCATTTTGGGGTCTTGAATGAGAATGTCATACTCGATATTGTCCTTGATAATCTCCCTGTAAATCTCTACTGCGCTATTGCTTTTCGCTTCCGTTCTTTTCCTTTCCGGCGGCGAAGCCGCTTCGCCCTGCTCAAAGGGCAAGGGATTTAGGGAATGGAATGGAAAGGAATGGGTACTTGATAAATCAGTAATTGATTTTTCTTTACTTGATATATCTTTATTTAATTGCGTTGGATTTTCCAACGTAGGTTTTTCCTGCGTAGGTTTTTCCAACGTTGGATTTTCCAATGTTGGATTTTCCAACGCAGGTAAATCCAATATAGGCGGCTGTCCGACGCTGGTAGCTGCTTCCGGCTCTCGCGGCTGCGGCTGCTCGTATATGACGTAATCCGCGCCCCGCAAGCGTCCCTTTTCGTCGCGTTCCCGGCTGCGCACGATATATCCGGCTTTTTCGAGTTCCTTTACCGCTTCGCGGATTGCGTCGATCTTCTCCCGGTTGATATGGGATAAGCCCGCAAGGGTATAATCCCAATCCTCCGGCAAGGACAGCATTTGCGAAAGCAAGCCTTTTGCTTTTAAGGACAATTCCTTGTTTCGCAAGTGGTGGTTGCTCATAACGGTATATCCCGTATTTCGCTCCACTCTGAAAACTGCCATTTTTCCTCACTTCCTCTCTTGGTCTGCGTGGACAATTAGAAAGCCGTTTTCGGCTGTTTTGGTATTGCAATATGCCCTTTGCCGTTTTCGCGTCTGCAAAGCCGCATGACACAAGGGCTTTTGCCCGTCTATTTGTCCATGCTGGCGGGCGTTTTCCGCGTCCTTTTGCCGGGGCAATAGGGACACTCTTTGAAAACGCAAAACTCATATTTCCACCCGGGGCGGTAGAAACGGCAAGTGCCGCAATCTTCATCATCTCCGGCACAACCGGATTGATAGCGGTCAAATCCCGGCTTCTGCTGCATGAGCAGTTCAAATGCCCGCTGCTTGCCTTTTATGAAATACATTCCGGCTGTACCTCCTTTCCTGCGGGCATAAAAAAACGGCGTTACTTTCTCCCCAAAAGGGGTTAAGGTAACGCCGCTTGTGTGCGTATTCAGTTTTTAACACATTCCCTGTCTATCCGCTGTCCGCAAAACCATTGATTTTATTAGCTTTTTGCCGCTATCGCTATCACACCTCATTATTCAACCGCCCCGGCTTTCAGCAGATGATGACGGATATGGAAAACGGGAAGATCCGCACCATCATCACCAAGGACCTGTCCCGGCTGGGACGCAACCAGCTCCACACGGGGCTGTACATCGAGGAACGCTTCCCCATGTTCGGCGTCCGCTACATCGCCATCAACGACAATGTAGACACCGACCGGAGCGAGAGCACGGAGCTGATGCCATTCAAAAATCTTTTTAACGAGTGGTTTA
>NZ_NFIQ01000048.1 GCF_002159455.1 Flavonifractor sp. An306 | reverse complement strand
GGCTGGCGAAGCTTTTTCTCCAGCTTGTTTTGTCATGCCCTTTTTCAGTCGCGCAATTTTTGCGGGACTTTTTTATTTCAGCTATTGACTTTTGTTTGCAGGACTCCTTACTATATAAAGTTGGGTCGTGTGCTGATTGTCTCCCGGCAGAGCAGCCCGTGGGGGCGGGATACTCCCGGCCCCCGTGGGCGGTTGCTCCTGCGGGGCGAACAAAAGGGCCGTGCAGGTATGTAAATTCCCTGCACAGCCCTAACAGCACACAGACCCATCGGAGATTACCCTTGTAAAACAGGAAATTTCCAATTATAATAGGTGTGGCGCAGTTTTACTGCTGTGTGGGTGGTCTCGTCACCTGCATAGGGGCGTAAGAGGTTGCCGCCTCTTGCGCCCTGCCCTTATTATTCGCCTTGATGCTATTATATTGCAATCTGTGACGGCGTGCAAGGGGTTTTTTACGGTCTGATGGTATCAGGCCGCTTTTTTGTTGTTCAAAGTGTGGTGTATTGCGTATTGGCGGCGTGGGTGGCCCGCCACGGACGGGGCCGGGGTGGTCATCGGAGCCGGGAGCAGGGCGGGGAATAAGGTGGGTTTCGCTCCTTGCAATTCCCTCGCGGGAGCTGGCGGTGACCTACGCCGTCCGCCCGTGGGAATTGCGTCGCTTTGATGCCCTGCGGGGCGTAGGCTTTGGGAAATCCGGGGGTGTCAGTAAGGTAAGCATGGAGGCAATCTCTTTAAGTTTGGTATTCCCCCTTTTCCCACTTCGAGATAGTCTGTCGCACAACATTTAATTTCTCTGCGAGAGCCTCTTGAGAAAACCCCTTCTCTTTTCGTGCTTTTTTTAAATTATCTCCAAACATATAGTTCAACTCCTCTCTAAGTCATCTTTATTATACTCAAAATATCTCGTTGCCACAAGCAACGCAAATTAACATTTGGTTCTGTATGCCCTGTTGGTCACGCTCAAAACCTTACTTCGCGTGAAATTGCTCGCGGCAGCTTTCGCCGCTTCGCTGGCAGCTCTCCAGCGTTCCTCGCTGTATGGGGCGGTCAGACGGAAAGAGAAACGGCCCTTTTCGATTTCAAATTCCATGCAGCCCGTTTCCAGGTCTGTGTCGGTCTGCTGGCAGATTGCCGGGTAGCTCATTGGCTCTTGACCAGGGAAAAATGGAGATTTTCAAATAGGAGTCGCCCGGACGAACCATTCTTCATCCGGGCGGCTTCTGTTGCGTGATTTCCGTTTTTCCCGGCTCTTGACCGTCAAATATGAATCAGCCCAGGTCATCGCACCTCCTGTTCGTTATACAAGAAAGAAACAATCTCGGTTTGGTTCGTCCGGTCTATCTGGTCTTAGTGTAGTAGATGGTTGATACTTCTCTGCCTGTGGTTGAATTGTTCATGTTGTTTGTGTACAATAAAACTAACAAATTCAAAGTTACGGGGGTAGAATATGAATGATATGCAACAAAAGTTTTTCAAACATATTGCGGCAATACAAGAAAGCTGCGTTGAGTTTGTTTAATTAAACACAAAAAGGATTATGATAATGAAACCAGGTCGATGTTATATGATGTCACCTATGAATTTGCTGTTAGAATTATGGAGATGATCGATGGTTATTCGGAATACAGTTCTGATAAATATGATATTATCAATACAGTTACGGGTGAACATCTAAAAGAAAATCCATTTATTGAATTACACGACCAGTTAGATGGGATAATGAAATATTAAATCTACAACTTCCAGTTTATCAAGAGCAGCACATAGGACGGACAAGCCGGGCAGCTTGTCCGTCCTTTTTCTTATCGCTCCTGTTCGTGCTGTTTTGGTTTCTTGTCGGGGCTGTGTGGCGGCACCGGGCGTTTCAGGCTGTCCAGCACCGAGGGCCGTGCGCTTTTGGCAACCACGGTTTCCGGCTGGGCATGGCCCTTGCCATCAATGTTCAACAGCGTATCTAGCTCTACCAAACGGGCGCTTTTGCTTTTCAGCTCGTCCTCATAGGGGAACGGCTTGCCCACTTCCTCTTTGGCGGCTGCCTGCTGCTGATAAAGGTTCGACAGCTGGTTCTGCACCGCCTCAAGGCGCTGTGTCATTTGAGCAAGCGCATTGTCGATACGGGTGAGATTGCCGCGTGGGTCGGTGCCAAGGGTCGCCCGGTGGGTCATTTGGCCTTTCAGCAGGAGCGTATATTCCTGTTTCCAGGCCAAAAATTCCACGGACATGGTGAAGCCCCGGTAGGTGCCAATCTGTACCGGATCGGAGCCTTTGACCTCTTTGCAGGCATCCAGCAGGGCGGCACCGGCGTTCTCTTTGTCGGTCAGAATATCGCCCCGAATCTCCATCCCGGCAAAGCCGTCCTTCGGGTGGGGGTGGGCGGCCAGGGTCTCCTGGTCAGCCTCAAAGCCCTGGATATAGCCCTTGTTGGTTTCAATTTCCTGGGGGAAGTATTTGAGCAGCTGGTCCTCCAGGCGGTACTGCTTGCTCTGGTGGTCGGCTTTCATCAGCTTCAGACGGGATACTTCCACATCCAGGTCCATACGCTCTTTGATACGGGGATCTCCGGCACACAGGGCCTTGATCTCGGCAAAGGACAGCGCCGTTTCGTCCACATCATCGCAGGAGCGCACCGGGCTTTTGCTGGTCATAATCTGGCTGATGAATTTTTGCTTGTTTTCCACCGTCTGCCACAAGTAAGCGTCGAAAGTTCCCTCCGTCACATAGCGGTACACATGGACGAGGGGGTTCTGGTTGCCCTGGCGTTCGATACGGCCTTTGCGCTGGGCAAGGTCCCCCGGCCGCCAGGGGCAGTCCAGGTCATGCAGCGCCACAAGGCGGTCCTGAACATTGGTTCCGGCTCCCATTTTGGCGGTGCTGCCCAACAAAACCCGCACCTGCCCGGTACGAACTTTGGAAAACAGCTCTTTCTTCTGCACCTCGGTCTTGGCTTCATGGATAAAGGCAATTTGTTCGGCGGGCATTCCCTGGGCGATGAGCTTTTGACGAATGTCCTCATAGATGGTAAAGGCAGGCTCGGCGTCCGGCAACGGGATCGCTTCTTCCAGTGCGTGAAGTGTGGGGTTATCCAGCTGTTTTGCCGCCTTTTTAGAGGGTGCTGCCTGGGGGGTGGAAATATCGCAGAACACCAGTTGGGTCAGCTTGTCGGCCTCGCCATCTCGCCAGATCTGCATGATATTGTCCACACATTGATTGACCTTGGTGCCGGGTTCGTCCGGCAGCAGCTGGTTGATAATGCGCTGATCCAGGCCCAGCTTTCGGCCATCGCCGGTAATCTTGAGCATATTGTCCTGGGAGGGGTCAACAGAGCCGCTGTGTACCTTGGACGCACGTTCCGAGAGGACCTGCACCATTTCTTTCTGGTGTTCAGTGGGCTTGGCCACAATGTTGTGGTATTCCACCTCCGGGGTAGGCAGGTTCAGCTGGTCGGCGGTCTTGATGTCCGCCACCTCTTTGAACAGGTTCATCAGCTCCGGGAGGTTGAAGAACTTGCTGAATCTCGTTCTTGCCCGGTAGCCAGTACCTTCTGGAGCCAGCTCCAGCGCCGTTGTCGTTTCGCCAAAACGCGACGCCCAGCAGTCAAAATGGGTCATGCTCAGCTCTTGCAGCCGGTCATACTGGAGATACCGCTGCATGGTGTAAAGCTCGGTCATGGAGTTGCTGACCGGGGTGCCGGTGGCGAAAATCACACCACGGTTGCCAGTGATCTCGTCCATGTAGCGGCACTTGGCAAACATATCAGAGGATTTTTGCGCGTCCGAGGTGGATAAGCCCGCCACATTCCGCATTTTTGTGTATAAAAACAAATTTTTGAACGAATGTGCCTCGTCCACAAACAGCCGGTCAACGCCCAGCTGCTCGAAAGTTACCACATCATCTTTGCGGCCCTCGGCCTGGAGCTTTTCCAGCCGTGCCTCCAGAGATTTGCGGGTTTTCTCCAACTGCTTGACCGTGAAACGCTCGCCACCGCTGGCCTTTACCTCCGAGATTCCCTCGGTAATCTCGTCGATCTGCTCCTGAAGGAGCCGTTCCTGCCGCTCATGGCTGATGGGGATTTTCTCAAACTGGCTGTGTCCCATGATAATGGCGTCATAGTCGCCGGTGGCAATGCGGGCACAGAACTTCTTTCGGTTATGGGTTTCAAAATCCTTTTTGGTTGTGACCAGGATATTGGCGGAGGGATAAAGCCGCAGGAACTCCGATGCCCACTGTTCAGTCAGGTGGTTCGGCACCACAAAGAGCGATTTTTGGCACAGCCCCAGCCGCTTGGCCTCCATAGCGGCGGCCACCATTTCAAAGGTTTTGCCCGCGCCTACTTCGTGTGCCAGTAGCGTATTGCCGCCGTACAGCACATGGGCGATGGCATTTTTCTGGTGTTCCCGCAGAGTGATGGCCGGGTTCATGCCACCGAAGGTGATGTGAGAGCCGTCGTATTCACGGGGACGGGTGGCGTTCATTTCCTCATTGTACTGGCGGACCAGCGTCTGGCGGCGCTCTGGGTCTTTCCAAATCCAGTCTTTGAAAGCGTCCCGGATAGCCTGCTGCTTTTGGGCGGCCAGGGTGGTTTCCTTGGCGTTCAGCACCCGACGCTCTTTGCCGTCTGCATCCTCTATGGTGTCGTAGATCTGCACATCCCGCAGGTTCAGGCTGTCCTCCAGAATCTTGTAGGCATTGGCGCGGCTGGTGCCATAGGTGGTATAGGCCGCCACATCGTTATGGGAGATGGTGCTTTTCCCGGTGACCTGCCACTCGGCGGTGAAGGACGAATAGTTGACCTCAATATTGCGCTGAAGGTAAAACGGGGTGTCGAAGGTCTCGTACATAAATTGCTGGATGTACTTCTTGTCAATCCAGGTGGCACCCAGGCGTACCTCAATCTCCGAAGCGTCCAGGTCCTTGGGCTGGGCAGCGGTAAGGGCCTCCACATTGACAGTGAAGGAGGGGTCCTGCTGGGCTGCCCGCTGTGCCTGCCGCAGCTTGCGCCGCACATTGCCGGACAGGTATTCGTCGGCGGTCACATAATGGGGGGTGCCGTCTTTCTCCAGCTGTCCCGGTACACGGAAGATCACACCCTGCAATTCGTCTGCCAGCTGTTCTTCCGTTTTACCGGAGAGCGCCATCATGTAGAGCATATCCACACGGGCCATTTCTGCGATGGATACCGTCAGGGCTTCACTTGCCGTATCCACAGAGAATACTGCTTCATGGGGCTTGATATGGTACCGCTTGACCGCCTTATCTTTGGAAAGACATGAGCACAATGTGTATAAACCAACGTAACCTCGGGACATTGATGTACCATTGATATTTTTACCAATGAATAATGATTGCGGATAATTGAAGAAAGTTAAATTTTCAATTGGATAAATTAAAAAATAGTATCTTTCCTCCTTGCAAACACTATAGCAAGTGCTATAATATTTGCAAGGAGATGACTATATGGAGTTTTGCTCAATTGTAAAACAAGTTCGTAAAGAATTGGGGTTAAGCCAAGAACAACTCGCAAGAGAACTTAGCATAAGCTTTTCTACTGTGAATCGATGGGAAAATGGCAAATCAAAGCCCAGTCAAATGGCAAAAGAACTATTCTTCTCTTTTTGTAAAAATAAAGATATTAATCCTGACCTATATAGGAAGGGGGGAGCATGAATGATTAGTATCACTTTGGAAAATATGGATCGCGTTGGTGTTGAAGACGAGTGGAACTTTAGTAACGACGCCGAGTTTACCATGCATTGCATTCATACTTACCCTGCGAAATTCCCTTCCTTTATTGCTAAAAAGGCTTTTGATTATGCAGAGGCAGAGGGCGTAAAAATAGAAACCGTTGCAGATATCTTTTGTGGATGTGGCACCGTTGCTCTTGAAGCCAAAACCCATAATAAAGATTTTTGGGGCTGCGATATTAATCCCGTTGCTACTTTAATTGCAAAAGTGAAAAGTGAAAGTTACAATGTTGAAACAGTTAAAGCATACTTTTTGCTTATTAGCTCGGCTTACCCATTTACTGAAATTGATAGAGCCGCTTATGAAAACGCAAACGAGAGGCTAAAGCACTGGTTTACTCAAAACAGTTATACTCAACTGCTTCGTCTAAAGACTACTATAGAAGCAACTGTTCATGATGGAAAATACTTAGATGCATTCTACTGCCTTTTTTCATCAATTTTGAAAGCCTCTTCTAAATGGTTAACAAAATCTATTAAACCTCAAATTGATCCTAACAAAAAAGAAATTGTGGTCTGGGATGCATTTGTGCAACAGTATAATAAGTTTGTGAAATCAATTGAGCAACTGAACGGAAAAACCGGTTTAAGTTCTTCCATTGTCATTGAGAACGAAAACTTTTTAGAAGCAACTGATGTACCTGATGTAGACCTAATCATATCCAGTCCTCCATATGTTACATCATATGAATATGCTGACTTGCATCAACTGTCCTCTCTTTGGTTGGGATATGCAGATGATTATAGGGACTTAAGACGCGGATCAATTGGAAGCTTATATAATAGCGAAGATTACACAATTAACATGGAGTTACTTAATGTCGTTGGCAAACAAATTGTGACGGAGTTAATTGCCACTCAAAGAGCGACAGCAAAGGTAAGATCTGTGGCAAGATACTACGTGGATATTCAGCACGCTATTCAAAAGTGTTCTAAAATGCTTAAAAACGGAGGAATGGCATTATTTGTTGTAGGTGATACAGAGTACAAAGGTGTAAAAATTAAAAACTCTGAACACTTAATTCAAAGCCTTATAAATGAAGGATTTACTGACATAAAAGCTGCAAAACGAAGAATATCTAACAAATTACTCACTCCCTATCGTGATGAGTATGGGCGTTTTTCTTCTGATAAATCGAGTAGAACTGTCTATCACGAAGAATATATTATTAGCGGGAGGATGTGGAAATAGTGAGTGAAAAACTGAAAATCCGGCCGTATGCTCGCCTGCTAACAATGTTAGGTGATCAATTAATTAAAAATGAACTGATTGCGCTTGTAGAGTTGATAAAGAACTCATATGACGCTGATGCGTCTTGGGTAAAAGTTAGTTTCATTGACTTTGGGCCAGACTATTCTTTAACTCCAACATCTAAGATTATAATTGAAGATGATGGTTGCGGGATGAATGCAGATATTTTGCGCAGACACTGGCTCAATCCAGCTACTCCAGATAAACTTAAACGGAAGGCCAATAATCCTAAGACTCAGAAAGGTCGTATTCTGCAAGGAGAAAAAGGTATCGGCCGTTTTGCTATATTTAAATTAGGCAAAAAAATTACCATTACCACAAGAAGGCAGCAGCAAAATTCTGAAGGAAAATTTATTGAGTTTGGGGAAAATGTTGAAAATGTTCTAACTTATGATTTTTCAAAATATGATAATGATTTCCTCCAGGAAGATGGTGAAGAGAAAGATTTATTTCTTGAACACCTTACTGTAGACCTGGTGCAACGAACCCCAACAGCTATTGTTGAAAAAGAAGTCACTTTAGGAACGACACGAAAACATCGCAAACCATTTGGGACCATTATTGAAATTACAAACCTTAAAACGAAATGGACAGTTGATCGAGTTAATCGTATTCAGCAGAATATTGGCAAATTACAACCCATTTTTTCTGAAGAAGATACAGCTGATTTTAGCGTATGGGTTTATAAAGATAATATTCTGAACGAGTCTCACGATAGTTACAAAAAGGTTCTTGATCATTGCTTAAAAAATATGTCTGTCCTAAAAATAACTAACGGCCGCTACATTTGTGGACCGAATACCATAAGCTTTAATATGAATGGGCAACCGATTAAGTTGAGTTTTCAAGATCCTGATATCAGAGGGCTCACACAGTTCAAGCGTTTCAAAGAACTTGAGGAAAAAGGCGAAAAAGTAGAGTGCGGAAGCTTTAACTTTGAGTTTTATATTTTCGACTTGAATGCTGACTCTGAAAATCCGTCCAAATACTATTTGAGTAAAGACGAAAAAAACGTTATTAAAGAACACAGAATATATTTGTATCGAGACAATGTACGAGTAATGCCTTATGGTGATCCAGAAGATGACTGGCTCAGAATAGATATGGCACGTGGTACAATACGTGCAGATGAATACTTAAGCAATGATCAGGTTGTTGGTTGCGTGTATATTTCACAGGAGGAAAACCCCAATCTGAAAGATAAAACAAATCGTGAAGGATTGATTGAGGAAGGACGTGCGCTGGAAGATTTTATTGGTGTTCTGCAACTCATTCTTCGTTACCTCAGGAAAAAGCCCTTCGCTCAATATTTGATTGATAAGAAACGCCGAAGTGAAATCGATAGAATTAAGCGGGGGCGCCCTGCCGAACTAATTGAAGCCGCAAAAAAGCAGTATGGTGACGATGAAAAAACCATGGCTTTTTTAACATCCTTTGAACGCAGTTACGCGAAAGAAAAACGCACGTTCGAAGATCGAATCCAAAAAACTGAAAATCTTGCTGCTGTTGGACTTTCTATCGAAACAGCCTCTCACGATGTAATGCTGTTACTTGGGAAAGCTGTCGAGCAGCAAGAAACTCTGATTAAAGAGCTAATGTTAGGAGACGAAATAGACAGAGATAACCTTCTCTCCCGATTAACGCTTATTCGCGGAACTATGTCTATGGTTCAGTCACAAATGAAAGATGTTCAGTTGCTGTTCCCCTCAACTAAATCTAAAACTAAGAACATAAATGTTAGAATGGTTATTGAGAAAGTTCATAATCTATATAAACGCGCATTTAAGGAAAACCATATCACCGTAGAATACGATTTAACCACACGTCCCTTGGTGGTCAAAACCACGGATGCTGTTCTTCTTCAAGTTTTTATCAACCTATTTGATAATTCCCTGTATTGGTTGAAAACTATAAATGGCGAGCGGAAAATTCTAATATCTCTGGATGGCAATCAGCAAAGAATGATTTTTTCTGATAGTGGTCCTGGAATTAAGCCAGATGATACAAATTATATCTTTGAAGCTTTCTATTCAGGGAAAGGTGAAGAAGGTCGTGGTCTGGGACTTTACATTGCAAAGCAGCTTTTAGACAGATATGATTACTCTATCAATTTGGCAGAATTTTCGAGAGATCGAATCTTGAATGGCGCCAATTTTGTATTAGAGTTCGTTAAAGAGGGGTGACAGTATGGATGTTGAAAAACTCTTTAATGGCATTGCGGTAATCGTCGATAACGAAATTGAAAAGAAAACCTCAGCAATATATAAGATAAAACAACTAATTGAGGCAAAAAATATTCCAGTTGCGGTATTTAGTGAAATACCGCAACTGGATGTAATCCCGGCGCTTGCCAGTGCTTCATTTGTAATCCTTGATTGGGACTACACGAATGGAGAACTGGAGGTAGAAGAAGGGGAACGTGTAACAATACCAGGTGGATTGGTCGAAAATGAAGAAGAACGATTGATAGAGTTTATCAAGAAACTACTGACTGATGTATTTGTTCCCGTCTTCATTTTTACGGCAAAGCAACCCGACACTGTAATTGATAGTTTAAAAGAAGCATCCCTATGGGATGATAAAAAAACAAATCGTATTTTTGTAAAACAAAAAATAGATGTCGATACTGAAGAAGAACTTTTTTCCGCTATTACTGAGTGGATTAAGAAAATGCCGTCTGCATATGTTCTGAAAGAGTGGGAGAGGGTATTACGCGAAACGCAAAACGCGATGTTCAATGAGTTCTATTCATATTCTCCTAATTGGGCTCAAATAATTTGGAATATGCTTAAAGAAGATAGCATTGAAAATCAGCAAGAATTTGGCGATTTTGTTACCCGAAGCTTGCAGAATAGAATTCAAAACTATTCTTTTGACGAGGCATCTATTCAGTCTGATACTCCTCCAAATATTGAAGAGCTTCGAAAAGTTGTAGAGGGCGAGCGGTATTTGTCGTATATGGAGCAGCCTGCACAAGCATACACAGGAGATCTGTTTAAGGATGGCTCTAAATACTATCTAAATATTAGAGCTCAATGTTCCTTAGCAAGAGAAGCAGATCCTGTAGTATACTGTATACGAGGAAAAAAACTAAAAAGTAAAGACATAGTTTCCGAGGACATTCGTCTTACAACTGAAAGAGAGTTGGTATTTAGTGCTAAAAAGCACTTTTCTTTAGATCAAATGTGCGAAATTTGTCAAGATGCAGAGAAATTGGCAGAGTTCAATCGGCATTTCAGTAAACATCGGAATAGTATTTTTTTTAGAAAAGGGACTATACTCGAACGTGACGACAAGGTCATTATAGGCTGCGTAGCTGGAGAAGAAGCGATTCAATTTGATATGGATCTGGAAGTTTTAAACTTCAATGCATGGAAGGACAAGCGTATTGGAAAAATTTTGCCTCCATATATAACAAAAATCCAACAAAAGTGTGCGGTAAATATGGTACGAGAAGGGGTTACACCTCTTCCAAAAGAATTATTTATGTCTTTCGATGAATAAATTAAGCCTTCAAATTTTGTGCCGCAATATATAAAGCCCCCTCTGAAATCATCGATTTCAGAGGGGGCAAAGGATAGTTATGTAAGTCTCTTCTGTGAGGCACGCAGATTAATGCTTGGGTATGACAATGCCTGTGTAGAAAGATTTTTCAACTTACTGAAGATCGAGTGAATTTCCCGAGCTAAACCTCAGACCATTCACGCTGCTGCCGAACTGGTGGACGAGTACATCTATTTTTACAACCATGATTGCATACAGTTTGTTACAAAAATAGTACATCCTGGATTTGAGCCTGGAAGCAGCAGTATAGCTGGTGTCCTAAATTTCCGTCCACTTGACAGGGGTCAGCACACAGAATAGTCCTGCTTATTGGACAAATGGGATGCTAAACTGAATTCTTAATGATCGGAAAAGGGATACATAAAATCTGGAACGCTTTGTTGATATTTGCCAATAAGTTCTTGTCGGATATTGGAATTCCAATTATACTAAGTACAATATGTATCCCAGAAGAGAAAATAGAAAGAGTGAACTAACATGTTGCCTCCCGGCCTTTATGAACAAGTCATCAATACTGCCCTGAACCGCGAGCTTTCGGAGATTCCCGATACCCGCAAATCGGTTGCGCCCATTGACAGGGCGGAGGCCTCCAAGGTGTTGGCGCAGTATCTGGCAGATGTGGTGCAAAAGGGCCTGGAGAATGTGGCGGACAACGGCGGGGACATCTCTACCCAGATCGGCCTTGCCAACCAGATCGTAAACCTCATCCAGAATACAACGAAAGAAGCTGACTTTGCTTCGCTGAGCGTCGACCTGCGGGCAGAGCAGCTTCTTGCGCTTTTACAGGAGCAGGATCCACGACTGGCAGTGGGCAAGACAGCTGCCGACCTGAGCCGGCCGGAAACCTCCATCGCCCAGAGCAGCCTGTTTACCGGAGCTATCCATGAGCCCCAGATGTACACGGAGCTCAAAAAGGAGATTGTCTCTGCCGACCGCATCGATATGTTGGTGTCCTTCATCAAGTGGAGTGGCTTGCGGCTCCTGATAGATGAGCTGCGGGAGTTTACCCAGAACGGAGGCGAGCTGCGGATCATCACCACCTCCTACATGGGGGCCACCGATGTGAAAGCCATTGAGGAACTACGCAAGTTGCCCAACACCAAAATCAAGGTCAGCTACGACACTAAGCGCACCCGCCTCCACGCCAAGACCTATATCTTTTGCCGGAATACCGGCTTCACCACCGCCTATGTAGGCTCCTCCAACCTGTCCAACGCCGCTATCTCCAGCGGTTTGGAGTGGAACGTGAAGGTGACCCGCCGGGATCTGCCGGAGACTATCGACAAGATCGCCGCCACCTTCGAGAGCTACTGGAATTCCAACGAATTTGAGTATTACTCCGAGGATCAGAAGGAGAGGTTGGCCCGGGCACTGAAAGCGGAAAAATACTTTGACGCCAACAACGCCGAAGTGTACACCATGGATATCGCCCCCTACTCCTATCAGCAAGAGATCCTGGACAAGCTGGAAGCGGAGCGCGCTGTCCGGGGCTACACCCGGAACCTGGTGGTAGCCGCTACCGGTACCGGAAAAACGGTGATCTCCGCTCTGGACTATAAGCGCTTCTGCAAGCAGCATCCTGGCAAGGTCTGCCGCCTACTCTTTGTAGCCCACCGGGAGGAAATTCTGCGGCAGAGCCTGTACACCTTCCGAGCAGTCCTGAAGGACGCCAATTTCGGAGAGCTGTTTGTGGGCAGCTACCGGCCAGAGGGCATTGACCACCTGTTTCTGTCTATCCAGACCTTCAACTCCCAGAATTTCACCGCCAAAACCGCTCCGGATTTTTACGACTACATCGTGGTGGACGAGTTCCACCACGCAGCGGCACCTACCTATCAGAAGTTATAATCCAACGGACGGTGCCAAGCTGCCCAAGAGCAACTACAAACCAAAGCAGGTTCTCGACCGAGAGCAGATGGATACCTTCCTTGCGGCAGTGGACAAGAACGAAATCTGGCGGGACTTCTTCTACACGGAGCTGACCACCGGCCTGCGTCGAGGTGAGATCTGCGGTCTCATGTGGAGGGACTTCGACGAGAACGCTGGGACGCTGAAAATCCTCCGCTCGGTGAATGTACCTAAGCGGGGTGAAATGGAGATCGGCGAGACCAAGACCGAGAGGGGCAGACGCACCATCCGTCTGCCCCCCAGTACTGTCCAGCGATTAAAGGAGAGGAAAAAACACGCGGTCAGCCAGTGGATCTTCCCGGAGCCGCTGGCTCCGGAAAAGCCGGTACGCCCCAGCGCTGCCTACTACTGGATGAAGGTACTGCTGAAAGAGGCGAGACTGCCGCACATCAGGTTCCATGATTTACGCCACCCGTATGTCAAGCACACGACAAAAAAATATAATTCTGAAAAGCAGAAAACCCAAGCTACCAAGATGGATTTGATAGCCTGGGTTTTCCGTTTTTATACCTTCAATTATTCAAAGAGGCCATGGATTTTGTAAACAATCTCAATGCGGTTGTCGGGGAATACATACACCTTTTCAATCAGTAGATCGGTCAGCTCCGATGTCAGCACATCCGCTTCCGCAATCGAGTGAACAATCTCTTGTCGGTTGCTTTGGCGGGCCTGTTCTTCTCGCTTCAGCTTTGCCTGGGCGGTGACAGCAGCATAGGCATTTTTGACTTTCAGTATTTCTGCGTCATAAACTGCTTTCTCCGATTTATAAGTGTCCAGCTCGATCTGCCCCAGGAGATACCGTTCAAAGAGAGCTTGCTTCTGGTCCTTCAGAGCTTCCAGCTGCTTCGCATACTCAGAGCATTTGGCAGCGGTGGCCTCCAGGTGAATGGTGCCGTCTTTATGTACGGGCAGCAGGACTTCCAGCTGCTTTTTCAAAGTGAGGAGGACTGCTTCTTCCAGGCCAGCAGCATCTGCCCGGACATCGCGGCAGCGGCTGTTCAAATCGGCTGTGGAATGGCGGCACATATAAAACGGTTTCTTTTGGGTGATGCGGGAGAGTGCATGGTCACAGCAGCCACAATAGACCTTGCCTTTCAGTGGGTAATCCCTGGTTTTCCTGGTCGGCAAGGAAAACCGGCGCTGCACAGCCTGCACCTTTTCAAATAGTTCTTTATCAACGATTGCCGGATGATGGTCGGGAATAATGAACCACTTGTCCCGGGCCTTCCTGCGGCTCCGTGTGCCGCCCACTTCGATAACCGCACGACGCCCGATGACATAGGAGCCGATATAGCGTTCGTCCTCCAGGATACGGAGAACCGTAGCGCCACTCCAGCGGCCACGGGAGCGTGAGACATCGTGGTACTTCTGCCCATGAGCTGCTTTGTATTCTCCTGGGGTAGGTATGCCTCGCTTAAAGAGTTCCCTGGTAACGGCTGCCGCTCCAATGCCGGTTGCAGCAAGTTGGAAAATGAGCTGTACCACAGCAGCGGTTTCCGGGTTCGGTTCCATTCTGCCATCGGCGCTTTTGCGATACCCATAAGGGCAAACTTTGCTCTGGTATTCGCCGCGCTGCATTTTGGCGTACTTGGCGCTTTTGGTCTTGATGGACATATCCCGGCTGTAATACTCGCTGATCAGATACTTGAAAGCCACATCCATACCGCCGGTATCGCCCTTGTGCTGGTCGCTATCAAAATTATCGTTGATGGAAATGAACCGGGTGTGAAACAGCGGGAACACACGCTCAATGAAATAGCCAGTCTCAATGCTGTTTCGTCCAAATCGGGAAAAGTCTTTTACGATGATACAGTCGATCTTATTGGCCCGTACCATCTCAATCAGCTCCTGGACTTTGGGACGCTCAAAGTTTGTCCCGCTATACCCGTTGTCGATAAACTCAAGGATTTCTGCATGGGCGGACTCCGGCATGGACGAAACAAATTCGTTCAACGCAAGGTGCTGGTTTTCAATGCTCATACTGTCGTATTTATAATCCTCCAAGGAAAGGCGGATATAAAGGGCAATCACATATTTCTGCACTGGCTCAGCACCTCCTCACAATGCTCAAATTCACTTTGGAAACGGAAACGAACCGTAATCCGCTTTTCTCTTGAGACCTCTACACGGTCAATCAGGCGGTCAATTAGGGCTGCCGTCAGCTGGTGATCTTCCTTGATATGCTGTGCATCCTGGGACAGCATTTTGTACTGTTCCAGCTGCTTGGCGATGATTGCAAACCCTGCTTTCAGCTGCTCGATTTCCTCGCTGGCCGCCTTGATTTTGGCTTCGTACTTCTCTTTGAAGGTAAAATACTCATCTTTTGACAGATGGTTCTGGATCAGGCCCTCATACAATCCGCGCTGATAGGTTCGCAGCTGCTGGATTTCCTGTTTCCGGCTGGCGATTTTAGCCTGTATGTTTTTCTGTTCCTCGGCTTCTTTGGTGAGGTTTTCCAGACCAAGAGAGTATTGCCCCAGCGTGGTATCAAGCTGTTCCTGTATCCTGCTTGGGAGAAGTCCGGGTATCCAGTCTGCGGATACGCTGGACCAGCTCAAAATCCTGCTTGGCAATCAGCGGCTCATGGGCGTCAGGGACGCGAATCCATTCAGAGGATGGCCGCTGCTCCATTTGCTTGATTTTGTAGTGTGGGGTGCCTTGCTTCCCCTGTACCAATGTACCGATGTAGGTTTCATCCTGCAAAATGCGGATAATCGTTGTAGCAGACCACTTGCAATCCTCTTTGTCGGCATAGCCGTGTTTGGCATAGGGGAAGCCATTATTTTTCTTATAGGCCAGGGGGGAGAGGATGCCCATTCCGTTCAAGACAGTGGCGATCCGCAGGGCGCTTGTCCCATCCAGACGCATACGGAAGATGTCCTGAACAACGCGGGAAGCATACGGGTCAGGCACAAGCAGGTTTTTGTTTTCCTCGGACTTCATATAGCCATAAACGGGAAAGGCTCCAACAAAATCTCCGTTACGGCGCTTTATATCCAAAGAGGTACGGGTCTTGATGGAAATATCCCGGCAGTAGGCTTCGTTCATAATGTTTTTGACGGATACGGTCAGATCGTCACCGCTGCCTTCATGGGCGGTGTCGATGTTATCCGTGATGGCAATAAAGCGGACCCCATAAGTGGGGAACACCCGGCGCAGATAGCGTCCGGTTTCAATGTACTCTCGTCCCAGGCGGGAGAGGTCCTTTACAATGACGCAGTTGATCTTGCCATCGGTGATGTCCTGCATCATTTCCTTAAACGCTGGACGGTCAAAAATGATACCGCTGTAACCATCGTCGATTTTTTCGGATACGATTTGAATGTCCGGGTTTCGTTCAATGAAGTTCTCAATCAGCTTCCGCTGGTTGGTAACGCTGTCGCTCTCGCTGGAGCGATCATCGGTGTAAGACAGACGAATGTAAGCTGTTGCTTGATATTTTGGCATGAAAAAGCACTCCTTTCCTCCCGGAAGCTCTCGCAAGAAAAGAGTGGATTTCGAGGTTTTCAGTTTTCATCCTTTTCCATACACATCGTAGCACGCTTTTGGAAAAAGAGCGAGGATGTCGATTACCTTAAAATCCCTTGCAGGCACTCCTCCAATGTGACCCCATTGCTGGCAAATGCGGCATTTACCACAAAATCACCGCAGCGAAAGCGATAGGGGTTTTTGATCTGGTGAAGAAAGGCCGTAATCCGTTCCTCTTTGGGGAGGTTTTTATCTACCGCAACTTCACGGATGTCAACCAATTCGTCGGTTGCTGTTTGTGGGCAGGTTTGTGTCAACTGGTTCATAAGGGTTCTCCTTTCTTTGCGGTTGGTTTCAAAATCACATGAATGCGCTGGCAACCGAAGCTGCCAGCGCATGGTATCTGACTTTGAAAAGAAAGGGCTGCACCCAAATGATGCCTTGTTGTTGCTAACAGCAAATGGACGCAGCCTTTCAGATTATATCTGTTGCTTTCGCCACATTTGCCACGCACCCCTGACGATAGGGACATTCCTGGTCTCCGCTGGTGCGGCTGTCATAACTCCACAGCGTCGTTTTGCTCATGTTGCTCGTGCGCCGCAGGGTTCCCCCCAAGTCTTTAGGAGGCCGTGAGGAAGTATCTTTAAGCCCCCATGCAGTCACCGCGCCCCAGAATACCACCTCCAGGTCTCAGGCTTGCGTTGATCGCTCAGGACCAGCCGGTTCATCACCTCCTTGGCTTGTCCTTCTTGGCGGCGCGCCTGATTCGCTCGTACATGGGATATGTACCAGGAATGCCGTATATGTAATTGTCAAGCTGCTATCAGAGCAGATGATAAAACTCTGCCTCTGATAACCATGACCAATATTGAGGGAAAGTTCCGCCTACCCAAGAATTTTTTTCAGATTTCCGGCAAGGCTCTTTAGCCCACGCTGTATGCTTTCTGTAATCCGGCTTTTACTCACTCCTTCTGTGCGTGCAATTTCAGTAATGGTCATCCCCAAGTAATACCGGGCGTAGATTCGCTTAGCTTGCAGTTCTGGCAGAGACATCACAGCGGCATACACCTGTTCCTTGAGGAAATTATCCTCCAGAATCATCTCCGGTGTCAGTGGCCTTGCAAGGGAATTGTGTTCAATGCCATCTCCCCGATCCAGGGAATAGTGAGCTTTATAGCGATACCTTTGGCGGTTATAGGCTGCCTCGGCGCGCTGAGCAGACTGAAATACAGCTTGTATTTCGTCAGAGACTTCTACAAAGGTATCCTCTTTATAAACATCTGGATATAAGTCTCGAAGATTGATTTGTTTCATTATGTACCTCCTGTTCGATTCACAGACAGCTGATAGTCAAGTGAATCGAACAGAGGCGGAGAGCGACATCGGCAAAATGCGCGGGATTTCCACAAATAACGACAAACAAAAACGCCAGCCTCCCAAGCCGGGAAACTGGCGTTAAGCTGTGTATGGTCAACTTCTAATCGGACAATTAAAAAGTTGCTGAGTGGAGAGGAGCGTTTTCGTAAAAGTAAAAAATTCCTCTGATTTTGTCGATATTTTGTTTGTACCATGGCGGCCACCTTTGCAGACCGCCGAACATCATACCACTAGAAGAATGTCATCCTATTTAAGGTAAACAGAATGGCAGCCTTTATCGTCCTATAAACATTGTCTCATCCCAACCACTGAACATAAAAATTCCTGCCGCACAAAAATTCATGGTAAGAGGCCTCACCTGCAAATTTTTAGCTTGACAGCGAACACCCCCATCTTTTTACCCGCTGATCCACAGTTAAGAAGTTTGTTGCACATAATTTTGAGAAGTAGTGTCCAACAATGGATTCTCGTGTCACTAATAATGAGAAATAGGAAAAAAGATGTGTCGGGTTATATCTCATAACGTTCAATACTACACATTTTGGACACACAAAATCTAATTATGTTGAAATGGCTATGGTTCAAGTCGATTTATATAAAAAATGCAGCCCCCATCAGGAGCCGCACATAATAGAAGATATGTTGTTTTGAGGGGATTGTCCAGATTTTTCAAAGGCAAAACGGGATTAAAACATAAAACAGATACAGACCCCTTGGCGGCTGTATCTTTGAGTCCAGGATACCCCCACATGACCATCAAGCTGCTCTTTACTTGTGTAAAGTGAACCTTGCATGATATAATCAAAGACATAGCGACCGGGGGTATATACCATGATAATCTATTTGCAAATGATTGATACTCCAGAAGATCGCTCAAAGTTTGAGCAAATCTATCTGGAGTATCGTGGCCTTATGTTTCATGTGGCCAACGAGATTTTACATAATGAACAAGACGCCGAGGATGCCGTTCATCAGGCATTTCTCAATGTGGCAGAAAATATGAAAAAAATCGGAGAGCCGAAGTGTCCCAAAACCAAGGGCTATGTCGTTACGATTGTTGAGAACAAAGCAATCGACTTGTATCGGCGGCATAAGAGACACCAGATGCTCGAACTGAACGACACCGTTCAGGGTATCCAGGTGATTTATGAGGGGGAAAACACCCTGACGGCCTGCATTCTGAAGCTCCCTGCACGGTATCGTGAAGCGATCCTGCTCCGGTATGTTCAGGGGTATAGTGTGAAGGAGATGGCGTCTATTCTGGGGTTGTCTTTTGCCGCAGCGTCAAAACTCGATCAACGTGCCAAGGCCAGATTAAAAGACCTATACGAAAAGGAGGGCAAGTTGTGATTACCGAGGAGATGCTGAAAGCAGCAGCTGTTGAGGCTGACCAGGTTATCCTGGATTCGCTTCCTGCTCCTGAAGAATGTGAGCATGAGTTTTCAAATTCGTTCCAAAAAAAGATACGCCGGATCTCCCGCAGGGCAAATCATCCGGTGCTTTATAAGTTGGTAAAAAGTGTAGCGTGCTTTGTTCTGGCGGTTATCCTGACCGGCGGCGCATGGTTGACAGTCGATGCAGAGGCAAGGGAGGCTTTTATTCGCTGGATAAAAGAAACATATAGTACATACTCCGTGTATCATTTTGAGGGAACAGATTCCGGGACGCAGACTTCCGAAGGGCAGTCCTCGGAAGAAGAAATTTCCCCGAAATATTCCCTGGCCTGGATTCCGGATGGCTATACAGAATGGGCAACAAATACCATAGGTAATTGCATTTGCAAAACATATGTCAATGAAAGCGGGGAATTGCTGAAATTTAATTATCAACCCAGCTTTGATTCGTCCTATTGGTTCATCGACACATCCACCAGCACACAGCAACGCGTCTATGTGGGAGATGTCCCCGCAGATTTTTACCTCTCCAACTCTCCGGATGTTGGAAGTTCAATCGTTTGGACATCTCCGGATGGAGAAACGGCCTTTTATTTGTCAGGCTTTTTCAGCAAAGAGGAGCTGATTGACATGGCAGAAAATGTGCTGCCTTGTGATGCGGAGAGTGTCCAAAAGTAGATTGACAAAGCTGAATAATGGCCTAGTTATTGTTAAAAGTTTTCAATTTCCGCCGATAGTATTGATAAAGGAGTCTATATAGGAATTGGATAAAGGAGGAAGTACAAATGCAAATTGGTGGATTAGGGATCAGCGAAGCAGCCAAGTGGGGCGAGACACCGAAGATTCAGCGGGCTGCTAATAAGGCCGCTCAAAACGCTATGACAGACGGTTTCGTTGAACAAATCAAGGAGATGGCAAAAAAAGACGCAGAAAAAGGCGTTTATATGTCTGACGAATTTGGACAAATGAGACTCGCACAAATGAGAAAGCATGTCTCCCCCAACCGTTCCAAGCCGGTTGCACAAGCCGCTGCCTACATTCAGAAAGCGTCGAATCGGTATGGTACGCTTTTGGCAAGGCTGCTTGGGGGATATTCCATGAAAGCCTATGTCGGAGGGCTTCATCCTACTGCCGAAGTATATGCCCCCAATGGAGAAATGATTGCTGCATATACGACTGCTGGTACGTGGAAAGAAATCCCCACCGCAGCGGAAGAAAAATTTATGAGCGAAGCCGCCAGTGTGTACCTGGAAGCATTTCGTGCTGCCCGTGCAGAGATGAAATCCGCGTCCCAGGCCACAGCAGGCGGCAGTGAGGCTGGTATAGATCTTCGGGCATAAAGGGAGGGAGTACAGATGCAAATTGGTGGATTAGGGATCAACAAGGCAGCCCAACAGAGCAACACATCAGAGATTCAGAAATCAGCAAAAAAGACTGTTCAGAAGGCGATGACCGATGGCTACATTGAGCAAATCAAAGAGATGGCCAAGAGGGATGCGCAAAATGGCACATATATGTCAGACGAATTTCTCCAGGTTAAACAGGCCCGCAAAAAGGCATATATCTCTCCAAATCGTTCTGGCCTGCAAGGACAGGTGATGTCTATTATGCAGAGAGCCGCAACGGGTGGCAGCCGGGGATCGCTTTTGATGCGTCTGCTGGGTGGCTACTCAATGAAAGCATTCTTTGGTGCCTGTCCACAGTATAACACCGCAGAAGTTTATGCTTCGAATGGGGAGCTGGTCGGCGCATATACCAGCGGAGGGCAATGGATAGAGATGCCCACAGAGGCAGAATCCAAATTTCTCGCAGAATCCGATTCAGTATATTTTGAAGCATACCGGGCTGCTAGGGCAGAGATGAACGCTGCGTCCCAGGCCACAACAGGCAGTAGTGGGGCTGGTATGGATCTTCGAGTATAAAGCTCATCATTACAGCCAATGGTATCAGCCGACGGAGCAGCGCCCAATGCACACTGAAATGAGTGACCTTTTGGATCGTACCCTGTTGGAACTCCGCAAAAAGCATGGCAATTTCCAAAGGCGCTGATGGGCAAAGCTGATAGCCTGTATTGAACTTTCAGGAAGGGGTGTAACAAAATGACCATCACAGATATGGCGCGTATGCTGATGAACGCAGATCAGTATCAGCGTGGGGTCACACAGCCAAAGTATCCAAACGGTGCTGCGGTTGCACATCCTGATACGCCGGATGACGGGATGGATATTACCGGGATGACCGCGGCAGATTTTCATACCATCCCTGTATCCAAGGAGATCGAACAGAAGGTGCGAGACAGAGTATTTGAGAATATGAAGTACCGCTATGGCATGACCGGGACAGGCAATGAGTACGGGGAAATGGTACATAGCTATTTGATGTCCATCCCTGCCAAAGACCGGCGGGATGCGGCCTACACGATAGACCAGATCCACTTTGATGCAGTGGACAAAATCAACGCCTTTGTCAAATCCCGTGTTCCCGGCTGGCAGCCAGGGCAGGCGTTTGACACCAGTATCTTGGACGAATACCGTCAAGGCGTTGATGTAAAGGCTTGACCGTTTTTCATTGCAGCGTAAAATCTTTTGGCACATAAAAAGCTGCCAACTCAATGTATGTGTAAAGTCCAGTGTAGAAATAAAGACGGAGCCTAATCAGGCCCCGTCTTTTGTTATGTCTTCCGATAATTCCATAATGGCAGCCCTTTCCTTATATCAAATAATATCCGGTTCACAGCAACGTACCCAACAATTATCAGCTAAAAATGTTGATATTCATATAGGTGTGTCTCTGATTTTGCATTGCCTCTTTATTTTGTGAGGATGATGCGACTAATGCTAAATCGCTCTTAATTCTATCGCATTCTTCCTGCCATATTGGACTTTGCTTAACTAAAATTGCAAGTTTGTCCTCAGAAATATTCCCACTAGAGGAAAAAATCTCATCGTATGTATATTCAGATATGCCGCCGACAATCGTTTCTGCACAATCGATACAATCATATTTAACTCCTTTGAGCAACATTTTGGGATCGAAAAAGCAAACTGCCGAAGATAATGAATCAATATAAATTCTTGCTGGACTATCATCGATAGAAATGTCTTGATCATATAACTCATTTACTGCGGCTTTAATTTCTCGTATGTACCCCAAAAACAAGTCATATTGCGTGTTGTAAATTTGTTCAGCCATAACTTGATCCCACAACATATTGCTACATTTTTCACCGACATCTATGATGTGTGAAACGTTATTGCTACTCGCCCATTGAGCAAATGGAACCCACATACGGCTCATGCTTAAGCAGCAAAGCCCTAGTGTTTGTATTCGATTTAACTTTTGAATTTCTTTATTCAGAGCATCATAAAATGAATCTAAAAGTAAATCTCTCATGATAATACCATTTCAACTGCTTTTCACTGGACACAAATAGAGTGCTGCAAGCAGTTGCCTTTCGTTCAATTTTTATGAAACAATTTCGTATCAACTTTTGATTCTCATTCCACCCCGCTTCCAAATAACTTCTTTCTTGTAATACCATTCATAGAATTATTGTCAATTCTCTTTACGCCAGATCGCTTTTTTGACGCCCCGGACAATAACCGAGCCGACCACCAGCAGGAGAATACCCACCCCGGCGCGGTTGGTGGTGAGACCACCTTTGTTGAGGCGTGAAATCATTTTAAAATCATACATCTGGATAAGCGCAGAGGTAATCAGAAATTTTTCCTGGAGCCAGCGATTGAGATAGTCTCCGAATGCTTATCCCATTATAATTTTTATGATCCGGGTCAGCCCCTGCCGCTAACAGCAACACAACAATTTGATAGGCTCGCTCAACAGAATTCGGCTGTGAAGCGAATAGTGCTGCTCCTAACGGTGTTGCTCCGGACACTGTCTCTATATTGGGATCAGCCCCGCGTTTTAGGAGCGCATCCACAACTTCTACCTCACACGCTTGAGCGGCAAAATATAGATAGGAATATCCTCCCCTATCTCTCTCATTCACATCTGGGCACTCTTTTACCAACTGCAATGCTCGCTGTGTCTTATGTCTAAGAATTGCATGTGTTAACTCAGTCCGGCCAAAACTATCTTTTATCCATGCTTTTTGATAGTCCAAGTCCATATATCGTTTCTCCTTTAATTCCGATTTATTACTCTGTTTTGGGACATTCCACCGCTGGTCAATGCAAAAGGCGCACTGCTATGGCTCAAAAGTATTCTGCTCTTTGCTTCGTACATCCTTTTTGACGCCCCCGACAATAACCGAGCCAACCACCAGCAGGAGAAAACTATAATGTCAAATTACAATGTTTTCTGCACGTTGTATGGTAAAAGCCTTTGGTAAGACTCTAACGATAGATCTCTTATTGCTTAATACTAAATATTGCGCTTGCATATCAATGCACTGATAATTTTTATGTAAAATAATCTTTTCTATCTTGTTAATATCATCTGGATGTACCATTTTTCTAGGATCTTCCCTTGCGAAGCCTATTGTGCCCTGTTTATGCAAGTATTTTTTCAGTAATAGATTCGGAATATAATCCGAACAGTATCGAATACCTACCTTTAATTCATATACAACTTCTTGCAATAGTGTTTCCGGTGTATCATAAAAAAAATAAATCAATTCTGGATTTCCTGACTTTTGTGCTTTTTTGGAATCAAGCGTCATAGCCTCAAAGGAAACATATTGATAAGGAGCAAAGATAGGATTTGATACTGAAAGTTGAGCTAAACAAGACTTAAATGTAAAATCCATTATTAATGCCTCATGGTTGTTTTTAGTTATCTCTACACAATCATTCTTTTTCAAGTGTTTAAGGATATTTCTCTGCTCCAACTCAAGTATAATCTTTTTTATTTGTTCATAGCTGTAATCGCTCATAATTATTTTAAACTTTGCACCTCTTTGCTCCGTACAGCCTTTTTGACGCCCCGGACAATAACCGAGCCGACCGCCAGCAGAAGAATACCAACACCAGCGCGGATCGCAAAGTCCAGCATCCAGTTGACCTTGCCGTGGTGGTACATATCCAGCACATATACCGGGTCTACCTCATAATCCTCCGCCATCTGATGGAGCATGGTTTTTTCTTCGGTTGTTGTGTACCGAATATAGCCTGTGGGCAGCTCATCGCCGGAGCGCAGCATGAGATAATCGTCAAAGTAGACGCAGATATAGGAGCCATCCTCCAGCGGAGCCAGGTAGTAGCCGTTGTAGTGTCCAGACGCCAGGAACCTAAGCAGGAAGCTCCGGATCGGGCCTGTGGGATAGGCCACGGGGATATATTCAGAAATGACAACTGTCCTCTTTGTCTGGCTGTTGAGGTGGGTGTGTTCCCCCGCATACTCGGAATCCCGCAGGCGTAGCAAGGGGCAGCGGATCAGGCTTTCTTTGGGTACTGTGGCCGGGGTGGTTTGAAAGAAGAAGTCCTCCACATCGTCCTGGGTATGTACGACGGAGACAGACTGATCCGGCATCTGCCCCTGCTCTGTCCCGGTTCCAACTCCCAGGTCATAGATCCAGCCGGTAGGGGCACCCATCATCAGCCAAAAGGCAAAGGCAACCCCGCATACGATTTTCAAAATGGAAAGTGGGGAATATTTTTTGTGGTCCATGGTTGGCTTCTCCTTGTTCTCAAGCAATGGGGCATGGATCGAATCAATCAGGGCTGTAGCCGCCCGATAAATGGGAATTAAACTATTTTTGATAGATAATAAATTCTTGTGTTTCTTCGGGCAACGAAAGATTACATATATTGCAAATAAATTGAAACACTGGGGTATCTTGGGGAATTTCGTAGCATTCGCCAAATGAAAACTCTATATCTATATGTTTGCTACGGATAGTTTTGTCGCCACATTCAAATATATCATTTCGGTAAATGATGCAAGATATATCCCCAATAAGTTCATTATATGGCATAGATGCATTTTCTGGAAACAATTTATTCATTATTTGCCAAACTTGGTTTGTTGTAATCATGCTATACCTCTAAACTCTGATTTATTGATCTGTTTTCCCACCGCTGGAGCAGAGTGGCCCAAAGGGTGCCTGCTTGATCGTGGATGCAGCAGAACCTTACCGATCCAACTTCTTCACACCAACCTGCTCTAGCCAGCCTTGCAGCTTTTTGGCTGGGAAACCGGAAAAGGCATATCGGGTATTGTTCTTATCGTATATGTAGACAAAGGTTACAAACAGGGCGCGATTTGTGTCATACCCCGCCACCTCAGACAGAGGCAGATCCATATAGACATAGTTGCTCCAGGACTCATAGTAGCACACCCGCTGATTGGTCACATAGATCGTACCTCTTGTGGGCTGACTGGCAGGGGATTTCTTATGCTTGTAGGCCATCATGCCGCTGCCGATCAGAGTTTCATTTTCCTGTAATTGAAATTTTGCCATTGATATATCCTCCTGTTATTGCTTTACTTTTTCCCAGTCTCCAGGCCAGGAGCCAAAAGTGCGCTGCCGCCGCTCCTGTCAAATCACAGAAACAGGTTTGGCGGCAGCGGCTGCCTGGTTGCTATTTCGTTTTTAGTTTAGACTTCCTCGGATTCCCACAAAACGGTGTCCAATCTTTCTCCTGACTCAATGAATTTCGATAATATTGACAGCATTGTTTCTGGTTGATTACAAATCATCCATTCTTCAAAGGTAGAGCTACCTATATCAACCGGCTTTTGACTTTGACTTCCGTTGCTGTAATAGTAGACAACTTCATTCATTTCATCAACAATTCCAATTTGAGATTTCTGGCCTTCAATAAAGATAGACATTCCGATATACTCTGTTTCATTATCAATTTCTACTCTTGTAATTTTCCCTTGCAGAAGCAATGACCTCATATCTTCCAACAGTGCGGGGGTGATCTCCGCTTCTTTATATGTTTGATGTATAGAGGCAGTCTCACCAGGGCGTTTATTTTCGCGCCGCAAAGAAAGAACCAGTTTCGTTATTTTCCATTGTGACATTTTAAAATCCTCCTCATAATAAATTGTAAGGTTAACTTTTGAATGACTATATTTTGACTTGCCGCTTGCGCCTTTGTCCTTTCCTAGCCTCCGGGCCGGGAGCCAAATGTGCGCTGCCGCCGCTCCTGCCAAATCGCAGAAACAGTCTCCAAGGAACAGTGGCTGGTCCAATCAACTTTAATATCAATTATAGCATGAAAAAAGCTCTTTTAAGAACTATTCTATGAACTTGTTTAATCAAATAACGTATAGGACAGCCCATAATCAAACGAAATGAAAGCGGAACATTTTAGCGGGAGCGTATTGTGGCAAGCAATGCCCCTGGATAGCCATTCGGCTCCCGGCGCTGCTTGTTGAGGGTGTCCCCCAAGCCCCCATGAACGCAGAATTTCATTCTGCGGCTGCGCGTCCGTTGGACGCTTTTGACCATGACCAGCTCGCCGCTGCCTTCTAAAATCTTTCAGCCTTTTCAACCCGTTTCCTGGCCTTGAAAAGCCCTGACAGTTCAACTGTCACTAGGGGAGATGTGGCACCAAATACGAGTGGGGGAGAAGCCCCCACTTTGTTCGTATTATTTCATTAACGAACAGAGGCAAGCATTTTGGACAGTGACTTTGAAAGTTTTGCGGGAGAGCCGTTTCAGGGTTATTTTATGGGGTCTCAGATCACCCTCCTTTGTTGCTCCAAATTGGTTTGTGTCTGCACTTTTTGAACACTTCCAGTCAGGACCTTTCGGTTTGGTTGCGGTCTTTTTCTGCTTGCTTTTCTTCCTTCATATTCAAAATCCGGTCTACATTCTCTTTTGCTTTCAGCAGCTCCCGCATTTCCTCACGGGAGCGCCGGTACTCGGCGTAGGTTTTTTTCTTTTCCTCCAGGAGCTTGGCGTACTCGGCTTGCAGCTCTTTGACCTTGGGCAGCTTCTTGACACCCATATCATCAAAGGCGTTTTTCGCCGCCTGGTGGAGCAGGATTTCTTCCTCATGTTCCTGGCGGAATTTCTTGGAGTAACCGGCCTTTCGGTAGGCTACATAGGTCTCACGGGTCTTGGCATAGTTGATGATGTGGGTCCGCAGGACAGCGATCTCCGCCATGCGTTTCTCTGCCGCCTTGATCCGCGCCGACAGTTCATTGTGGTGGGCCGTGGCCGCCGCTGCTTTTTCCTCCAGCACCGCATATTCCAGCAGGTTATGCTTGGTGAGATAATTCATGGTCTGCGCCATTTGTTTCAGGTTAAAAACCTTGGCCCAGCGCACATACCCTGCGCCTTTTCCAGCCTGGAGTTTGGCCTGAATATCCACCAGCAGATTGACCTTCGGCGGATCTGCTTGCATGGCCGGTTTCTGACGGGGTGTATGCTCCTTTTTGCCGGTGAGAACGGCCAACAGGTCCTCCAGGGTGTAGCCTTCACCCAGACTGTCCAGACGGGCTACTTTATTCCAGCCGGAGAGCTTCAAACGATAGGATTTCCCGCGCCTCGATACCTCGCAGCCAGACTCTTGGAGCAGCTTCAGCAGCTCGTCCAGGTTGGCAGGTTTCTGTGCCAGGGCATTGTCAATGGCAGCCCGCAGCAGCTCCCGGTGAGAGGGCTTGGCCTGATCGCCCAGCCACTTGTTATAGCTCTTTCCATGGGGCTTTGGATTTTCGACAATGGACAATCCATTCTCCACACACAGGGTATCGCTCAGTCGCCGGACGGCCTTTGTGCTGCCCCAAAAGTTGCGGAATTTTCGGTCACAGTCCAGGTTGACCGAACTCCAAATAATGTGATTATGGACATGGGATTTGTCGATGTGGGTGCAGACAATGAAAGCGTGTTTGCCCTTGGTAAACCGCTTGGCAAATTCCACGCCCAGCCGGTTTGCCTCCGCCGGTGTGACCTCGCCGGGACAGAAGGACTGACGGACGTGATAGGCAATCACATCGTCCTTCCCCCGCACCCGTCCGGTGGCCGCGATATACTGCCGCTTTGCCAGCAGGAACTCGGCGTCAGCGGTCCGGCTGTCACATTCATAGCCAGTGATGAGCCTGCCGTGGTCGGTCTTTTGCGGGTTTGCCACATAGTCAATGATGTCGCTGATCGCTCGGCTCTCCGTGCGGCCCTTGCCGGTGTGCAGCGGCATAATGCGTGTGGTTGCCATGAAGTTTCCCTCCTCTTAAAAACAGGGCGGCCTCAGCCTCCCACATCATCACAATAAGATATGATCCGCTTCTTTTTTCGCTTGGCGTATTGTAGGGTTGTGGCAGCGCCGCCCCAATCGTGGAGGACATAGCTGACCACTACATCGACGGACTCCACCATCCAGCGGTTTCTATGGGAAATCGCAAACCGGCGCGGCACCGTTTCCAGTGGTGGATACACGGTTCTGTCATAACCGGAAGTATCCCGTCTGGTGTTGAGATACGCCAGAACAAGGACCAGCTCGACCTGCGGATACCGTTTCTTTTGCTCCCGCAAAACCGCAGCCGCCAGACTGTCAAAGGCCCCGTAGCCGCCCAGGTAAAAGGTAGTGGCCCCTTGCTCAATCAGGCTTTGTGTTACGGTTTGCAGCCAGTTTTGCAGCGCCTCTCGTTCTGTAATCTGTGCATGGCCGCAAAAGGTCACATTCATGGATAAACACCCCT
>NZ_NFIQ01000047.1 GCF_002159455.1 Flavonifractor sp. An306 | reverse complement strand
CCTCACGGGTGAAGGTGTCGGTGGGGGCGAAATAGCTGCCGTCATCCTTGCCGCTGACAACATTCAGGGCAACCATGACTTCGACAGCCTCTTTGTGCTGGATCTCATCGCTATCGGTGAAATCCTTGACCGCTGCGCCGGCGCCGACAACCATCATGCTCATCAGCATGAGAGCAGCCAGAACCAGACTCAGCGTCCGCTTGAGGTTTCTCATCGGAAATTCCTCCTTCTTAAAATTTGCTCATTTAGGAGAGGAGACCTCCCCTTCATGAACTTACATGCATACTATACACGACCACCCCCCAACCGTCAAGCGTTTGGAGGGCTTTGTAATGAAAGCGTAATATTACGCCCCCCGCTTTCCCGTATCCTTGCCTGCGTTCCCATATGGTGCCGTTTTTTCGCATGATCCTATGGTTTTAGACGCTATTTTGGGCATTTTGTTCCAACCTTTTTGTTGCAGAGGCCCTCCGTTGCACGCCTGCGTACACCATATATAATATAAGGTAGAAAAAAAGCGGCGCATTGCGCTTTTTATAGTTGACAAATTTTATCCAGTTTGGTATAGTGTGCTTGTAAGATATGTACGAAAGGAGCGGTCCCTCTGCTGATCACTCGGGAAACAGACTATGCCCTGCGGATTCTCCGGGCGCTTTTGGACGGACAGCTCCACCCCATCGGGGAGATCACCCAAAGCCAGCTGGTTCCCCAGGCCTTTGCCTACAAGATTCTGAAAAAGCTGGCCAAGGCCGGACTGGTGGAAATCCTCCGGGGGGCCTCCGGCGGTTACCGCCTGACGGCCGATCTGGACCGGACCACCCTGTACGACCTGATGGAGGCCATGGAGGAGGGCAGCGAGGTGAGCGCCTGCATGGACCCCCAGTACCCCTGCCCCTGGCGGGCGGCCCACGGCGGCTGCTCCATCCACTGCCGTCTGGCGGAGATCCAGCACAAGCTGGACCAGGAGCTGCGTGCCCACACCCTGGGCCAGCTTTTGCTGGCCCCCTGACCGGGCCGTCTTTTCTTTTTCCTTTAAAGTGGATGATTTTTGTCTAGCATAAAAGGAGGTAACGTCATGCTGTTCCAAACCACACCGGCCCACGAAGAGCTGCGGGCCAAGATCCGCGCGTTTGCGGAAGAAGAGGTCAAACCCATCGCGTTCCAGCTGGACCAGGACAACGCCTTCCCCGACGAGGCCATCAAGAAACTGGGTGAGCTGGGGCTGATGGGGATTCCCTACCCCAAGGAATACGGCGGCGCCGGCCTGGACGTGCTGAGCTACGCCATCGCCGTGGAGGAGCTGTCCCGGGTGGACGGCGGCACCGGCGTCATTCTGTCGGCCCACGTGTCCCTGGGCTCCTGGCCCATCTTCGCCTACGGCACTGAGGAGCAGAAGCAGAAGTATCTGGTGCCTCTGGCCAAGGGCGAGAAGATCGGCGCCTTCGGCCTGACCGAGCCCAACGCCGGCTCCGACGCCGGCGGCACCGAGACCACCGCCGTACTGAAGGGGGACCACTACGTCCTCAACGGCGGCAAGATCTTCATCACCAACGCCCCCAAGGCGGACACCTATGTGGTCTTTGCGGTTACCACCCCCGACATCGGCACTAAAGGAATTTCCGCCTTCATCGTGGAGAAGGGCTGGAAGGGCTTCTCCTTCGGCGACCACTACGACAAGATGGGCATTCGCTCCTCCTCCACCGCCGAGCTGATCTTCGACAACGTGATCGTGCCCAAGGAGAACCTGCTGGGCAAGGAGGGCGAGGGCTTCAAGATCGCCATGGCCACTCTGGACGGCGGCCGCATCGGCATCGCCTCCCAGGCGCTGGGCATCGCCCAGGGTGCCTATGAGAACGCCCTGGAGTACGCCAAGGAGCGCATCCAGTTTGGCAAGCCCATCGGCTTCCAGCAGACCATCTCCTTCAAGCTGGCCGACATGGCCACCAAGCTGCGCTGCGCCCGGATGCTCATTTACTCCGCCGCCGAGCTGAAGGAGGCCCATGTCCCCTACGGCATGGAGTCCGCCATGGCCAAGATGTACGCCTCCGACATCGCCCTGGAGGTCACCAACGACGCCCTGCAGATTTTCGGCGGCGCCGGCTTCATGAAGGGCATGGAGGTGGAACGGGCCTACCGGGACGCCAAGATCACCACCATCTACGAGGGCACCAACGAGATTCAGCGGGTGGTTATCTCCTCCCACCTGCTGGGCAAGCCCCCCAAGAGCGAGGGCGGTTCGGCCAGCCGGGCCAAGAAGCCCGCCCCCGTCACCGGCATCCGCAAGGGCAAGATCCTGCGGGACGGCACCCCCGCCGAGCAGGTAGCCGCCCTGGTGGAGCTGCTGGAAAAGGACGGTCACGACTTCTCCGTGGGCATCCCCATGGACACCCCCATCGCCCAGGCTGAGCGTGTGGTGTCCGCCGGCAAGGGCATCGGCGACAAGAAGAACATGAAGCTGGTGGAGGACCTGGCCAAGGCCGCCGGCGCCGCGGTGGGCTCCTCCCGCCCGGTGGCCGAGACCCTGAAGTACGTCCCCCTCAACCGCTATGTGGGTATGTCCGGCCAGAAATTCACCGGCAACCTGTACATCGCCTGCGGCATCTCCGGCGCCGTGCAGCACCTGAAGGGCATCAAGGACGCCTCCACCATCGTGGCCATCAACAAGAACGGCGGCGCCCCCATCTTCAAGAACTGCGACTACGGCATTGTGGGCGACGTGAACGAGATCCTGCCCCTGCTCACCGCCGCCCTGGACCGTGGTGAGAAGCAGCCCGCGCCGCCCATGGTCAAGATGAAGCGGCCCCGTCCGCCCAAGCCCGAGCCCATCGGCAAGCACTACGTCTGCGGCGGCTGCGGCTACGAGTACATCCCCGAGGTGGGCGACCCCGACAGCGAGATCGCTCCCGGCACCCTGTTTGAAAAGCTGCCTGAGGATTGGGTCTGCCCCGAGTGCGCCGAGGGCAAAGACCAGTTCATCCAGGCCTAACGTGAGATAAAGGAGGATTGCACCATGCATTGCGTCAGAACCGTCACCGACAACCTCTACTGGGTGGGCGCCAACGACCACCGGCTCACTCTGTTTGAGAATATCCACCCCATCCCCAGAGGGGTCAGCTACAACGCCTATCTGCTGCTGGACGAGAAGTCCGTTCTGTTTGACACGGTGGACTGGTCCGCCTGCCGCCAGCTGCTGGAGAATATCCAGTACCTCCTGAACGGAAAGCCTCTGGACTACCTGGTGATCAACCACATGGAGCCCGACCACGGCGCCTCCATCGAGGAGATCCTGCTCCGCTACCCCAAGGTAAAGGTCATCTCCACCGAAAAGGCCTTTATGCTCATGCGGCAGTTCGGCTTCCATGTGGACGGCCATGAGTGCATCGAGGTGGCCGAGGGGGACAGCTTCTCCTTCGGGCAGCACAACATCACCTTCGTGGGCGCCCCCATGGTCCACTGGCCGGAGGCCATGGTGAGCTTCGACACCACCAACGGCGTCCTGTTCTCCGCCGACGCCTTCGGCTCCTTCATCGCCCTGGACGGCAAGCTGTTTGCCGACGAGGTGAACTTCGACCGGGACTGGATCGACGAGGCCCGCCGCTACCTCACCAATATTGTGGGCAAGTACGGCCCCCACATCCAGCTGCTGCTGAAGAAGGCCGGAGGGATTCTGGATCAGATCAAGTTTATCTGCCCCCTCCACGGGCCCGTATGGCGGAAGGACCTGGGCTACTTCGTGGACAAGTACGACAAATGGAGCCGGTATGAGCCGGAGGTGAAGGGCGTCATGATCGCCTACGCCTCCATGTACGGCAACACTGAGGCCGCCGCCCAGGCGCTGGCCGCCAAGCTCTGTGAGCGCGGCATCACCGACGTGGCCCTGTACGACGTGTCCAACACCCACGTCTCCTATCTCATCGCCGAGAGCTTCAAGTACAGCCACATTGTCCTGGCCAGCGTCACCTACAACCTGGGCATCTATCCGGTGATGAAGAACTACCTGGAGGACATGAAGGCCCTCAACCTCCAGAACCGCACCTTCGCCATCATCGAAAACGGCTCCTGGGCCTGCAAGTCCGGCGACCTGATGGAGCGGTTTATTAACGACGAAATGAAGAACATGACCGTTCTCAACGAGCGGCTCTCTCTGGCCTCCTCCCTCCAGGAGGACAAGGCCGTGGAGCTGGACGCCCTGGCTGACGCCATCGCCGAGTCCGTCCGGGCCTGAATCGAAACACAGCAATAACAAACGGGGCGCGCCGCAAGGCGCGCCCCGTTTTCATCTGCTCTGGGTCGTATGGAGAAATTCTGCCAGGTCTTACATCAGGCTCTTGTACAGGGCCTCGATCTCCTCCACGCTAGTATCTCTGGGATTGCCGGGGCAGCAGGCGTCCGCGAAGGCGGATTCCGCCAGGAAGCGCACATCCTCCGGCTTGACGATCTCTTTCAGATCCGCAGGAATGCCCACGTCGGCCGACAGCTGCTTGACCGCCGCGATGGTAGCCGCCCGGGCCTCCTCCAGGGACATCTGGTCGATGCCCTCCACGCCCATGGCCTTACCCACCGCGCGATACCGCTCGCCGGTGTAGTCCGCATTGTACTCCAGGCCGGTGGGCAGCAGGATGGCGCACGCCACCCCGTGGGGGGTATCGTACAGGGCCGACAGGCCGTGGGCCATGGAGTGTACGATGCCAAGTCCCACATTGGAGAAGCCCATGCCGGCGATATACTGGCCCAGGGCCATGCCCTCTCTGCCCTCCGGCGTATTTTCCACCGCACCACGCAGGTGCTGGGAGATGAGGCGGATGGCCTCCAGATGGAACATATCGGAGATCTCGCAGGCGCCCTTGGTGATATAGCCCTCAATAGCGTGGGTGAGCGCGTCCATACCGGTAGCTGCGGTAAGCCCCTTGGGCATGGAGGACATCATGTCCGGATCCACCACGGCCACTTCCGGAATGTCGTTGGCGTCCACGCACACAAACTTGCGTTTCTTCTCCACATCGGTGATGACGTAGTTGATGGTCACCTCGGCCGCGGTGCCGGCGGTGGTGGGGACGGCGATGGTAAACACGGCGTGCTTCTTGGTGGGCGCCACGCCCTCCAGGGAGCGCACGTCCGCAAACTCGGGGTTGTTGACAATGATGCCCACAGCCTTGGCCGTATCCATGGCCGAGCCGCCGCCAATGGCGATGATGCAGTCAGCGCCGGAGTTCTGGAAGGCAGCCACGCCGCTCTTTACATTTTCAATGGTGGGGTTGGCCTTGATGTCGCTGTACACCTCATAGGAGAAAGCGGCCTTGTCCAGCAGGTCGGTCACCTTGGACACCACGCCGAAGCGGATCAGGTCCGGGTCGGTACACACCAGCGCCTTCCCATATCCCCGGGAGGTGAGCTCAGGCACGATATTCTCGATCGCGCCCTTTCCATGATAAGAAATCGTATTCAGGACAATGCGGGTTGCCATATTGTAATCCCCCTTTTCAAAATACGCCCATCGGCATGTCTGCCGAAATTCCAGCTATAAGCTATCACAACTCGCCCGGCAAAACAAGGGCTGCGCAATAAAAAGCACCAGAAGAGCAAAATATGGAACTTGATCACCCTGTCGGGCATAATTTCGTGCCGTCAGCCCATATTTCCCAGCAGATATTTTAAGATGAACAGCAGAGAAATCACATAGGCAAAAACCGGCACCTCCTTGCCCTTGCCCCGGACCAGCTTGATCAGGCAGTAGCTGATAAACCCGAAGGCAATACCGTCGGAAATGGAGTAGGCGAAGGGCATCACCGCGATGGTCAGGAAGGCGGGCACAGCGCACTCCAAATCGTCCCAGGCGATGGCGGCCGCGCTGCGCATGGTCAGTACGCCCACGATGATCAGGGCGGGCGCCGTGGCCGCCGACGGAATGATCCCCGCCACCGGCGCCAGAAACACCGAGGCCAGAAAGAGCAGGCCCACCACCATGGAGCTCAGCCCGGTCCGGGCCCCCTCCGCGATTCCAGTGGAGGACTCGGCGAAGGTGGTGACGGTGGAGGTGCCGATGCAGGCGCCGCAGCAGGTAGCCAGGGCGTCGGCAACCAGCGCCCTGTCCGCCCGGCCTTCTTCTCCCTTCAGCCCGGCGTTGGCCGACAGGCCCACCAGCGCGCCCAGGGTGTCAAAGCAGTCCACAATGGCAAAGCTGATGACCGCAGTGAGCAGGGGCAGCAGTCCCTTGGCCCACACGCCCGCCAGATCCAGCTGGAAAAACACCGGCGCCAGGGTCACATGCTCCATGGTCACCGACTGGGGAATCTGGGTCACCCCCATGGGCAGCCCCAGCAGGGTGGTGATGATGATGCCGATAACCACGGCTCCTTTGACCCGAAAGGCCATCAAAATAGCGGTAAGGGCAAGCCCCACCAGGGTCAGCAGGCCCTGGGTATTCCACACCCGCTGTCCATCCACCAGCATGGACAGCTGCAGGGCCGGCACCGCTCCGCTGATGGAGATGAGGCCCACGTTCAGCAGGCCGATAAAGGCGATAAACAGGCCGATTCCCGCCGAAATGGCATGCTTCATAAAATCGGGGATGGAGTGGATCAGCTTTCCCCGGAGGGGGGACACAGCCATGGCCAGGAAGAGCACGCCGCTCATGAGCACGATGGCCAGACCCTCCTGCCAGGTATAGCCCATTCCCAGGCAGACCGTGTAGGTAAAAAAGGCGTTCAGCCCCATGCCGGGCGCCTGGGCGAAGGGGACGTTGGCCAGAAGCCCCGTGAGGAAGCACCCGATGGCCGCCGCCACACAGGTGGCCACCAGCACCGGCCCCCACAGCTCCTCCGGCATAGCCGGGAAAAAGGGCTCCGCTGCGGAGCCCACGTTGGCGCACAGGGTATTGGGATTTACAAAAATAATATAGGCCATGGCAAAAAACGTGGTGATGCCGCCCAGAACCTCGCGTTTTACCGTACTACCTCTCGCCGCAATGGCAAAAAGTCGCTCCATACCATTTCCCACCTTGTCTCTTTCTTGTCACACTTTCCACAAATGGAATATACCGCCGCAGAACCCTGCAGCGGCATATCGGTTCCCATATTTATTCCGGCTTGTCCTCCTCTGAAGGGGGCACTTCCTGCGCCTCGGTCAGCTTTTTCCGGTGAAGCCCGATGGCGTAGCGCCGTTTGCCGGGCTCCAGCGGATTTTCCTGCCGTCTGTTGACGCGGTACATCATGCTCGCTCCCACGGACAGGCCGCCGATGGCCAGGCCGCCCACCACGCCAAGCACCGGACTGACCGCCAGCAGGCTGCCGAACATGAAATTCAGGGTCACACCCACCAGGGAGATCAGGCTCAGCAGTCTGGCGCTGCGGTTGATATTGTTGTTGATGATGGACGTATAAGTATCAAAGTCCTTGATGACCGTATTCTTGGTCAGCTCGTAGCGTTCCTCCAGGAACTGGAACTCCAGCATCACCTGGCCCTGGAGCACATAGCTGTTCTGCATCTGCATGGGGTAATAGCCCTTGTCGATGTGGGTCAGAATCTCCTTCACCGCAATGACCATATTGCCGCACTGGGTATAGCTGCGGCGGAAATCCAGCAGCTGATAGGTGCCGCTGTTATCCATGCGGTTGTCCAGCGTGTCCTCCAATTCCTTCATCAGGTCGGCGCATCCGCCCACATAGGCCGACAGATCCTGTATCTTGAATTGCAGCGCGTACATGATCAGCTGGCCGATGTATTTGACGGATTTGTCCGACAGGAATCTGACAAACGCGCCGGCGGGCGACTCCTCCAGGAGCACATTGCTGCCCATCTGCCGCAGCCGGAGAGCGCCCGGCTCGCCGCTCAGGCCATAGAGCAGCTCCAGGACCAGGTCCTCTCCTTCCATGTAGATGCGATCCTGGGTCACCTGAAGCTCCAAGGGCGCTGTAAACACACAATACGCGCTGTCTGCAATATCTCCAGATTGCCCGCACCGCCCCCGGCTCATTGCCAGGAGAAAGCTATTGGTTTCCACGGGGGTGTCCTCCTCACCTCAAAGGGCTCCATATTTGTCTGACAACACCATGCGCGGATGCTCGGCCTCTTCCGCTGTGTCCCAGGGCAGCACGTCCCCCGGCTCACGCAGATAGTTCAGAATCTGCCAGATCCCTTCCCCCGTGTAAGAGCTCACCCGGAAAATGGGGTCGCAGCCCGCCAGCGCCAGCCAGTTGTGGGCCCGGTCCGGGTCGCCTCCCTCGTGGTCAATCTGGGTTACAATGCCAATGACCGGCCGGTTGCAGCAGGCGGTCACGCAGGGGGGATAGAGAGAATAGGGCTCCGTCGCGCTGAGCAGCAGTCCCACCACGTCCGCCTCATAGGTATAAAGCGCAAGCGCCTTTGCCAGCGAGGCGTTTTCCGCGTACTCCCCGGGGGTGTCGATCACCACGTCATAGTGGTTGATGTACTGGGTTTTGTGATAGTGGATCACGTCCCCCTTGAGTGCCTGGGTCAGGGTGGTTTTTCCGCACTCGCTGCGGCCCATCAGAATAATTTTTTTCATGTTCTCGTAATCTCGCAGATGGTAAAGCCCAAATGGTTCTTCAAATAGGTCACGATGGCGGTAATGGCCGTCTGCACGTTGGAAATACGGCCGGTGAAGATCAGGGTGCCGCTGAAGCGGTCAATGAATCCCATCTCCACCTTGGAGCTTTTGATGGCAATATCTCCGGCAATGACAGAAATCTCAGAGGGCGTCATGCTCAAAATACCGATTGCCGCCTGCTGGTAGTCCAGATTGGGATTCAGCCCCAGCTTTTGATAGATGATCTCATCCGGACTGGCAATGATATGGGCCAGGGTCACCTGTTTGCCCGGCACCATCTCCTGTACCAGGCGCATTTTTCCCTCCTGCACCTGACCAAAATCCATTAAATCCATCAACGTCTCACCTCACGCTGTCAGTTCATACCCAAAGCGGCCTTGATTTTGGGCATATTGTAGCCCACAATCTCCTCTCCGTTGATCACGGTCACCGGCAGGCCGGTATACCGCCGCTGGCGCATAAAGTCCTGGCCCGCTTTGTCGTGCTCCAGATTGAACTCCTGATAGGCGATACCCGCCCCCTGCAAAAACTCCTTTACGCTGCGGCAATAGCTGCAGGTGGGCATGGTATAGATCTGAACCGATGCGCCCTGGACCGCCTGATATGTGGGCTGCTGCTCCGGCGCATCGGGATGGAGGTTCTCCTCCCCCGCCTGCCAGCCGGCCGCGCACAGTCCGCCGGTCTGAAGGGCCGCCAGTACCCGCAGCACCTCCTCGGGGTTGCGTCCGATGTTGTTGTCATGGATTACACTATACCGGACTTTTTGCTCCGGGTCAATCAAAAATAATCCCCGCAGGGCCACGCCCTCCTCCTCCAGGAGCACGCCGTAGCTGTCGCAAGTCTGCAGGGTCTGGTCGGCGGCCATGGGATAGCCCAGCTTTCCCAGGCCGTTGCGCTGCCAGGCCAGGTGGGTGTACACGCTGTCGGTGCTGACGCTCAGCAGCTCAGCCCCCGCCTGTGTAAATTTTTCCATGCAGTCGGAAAAAGCCGTCAGCTCTGTGGGACAGACAAAGGTAAAGTCCATGGGGTAGAAAAAGAGCACCAGCCATTTTCCCTCATAGTCCGAAAGACTGACATGTGTAAAATGCTCTCCGTCTGCTGCCAACGCCTCCATGGAAAACCAGGGGGCCTTCTTTCCGATCAATCGTTCCACACAGCTCACATCCTTTTCCAGTTATGCTCTGTCCTGCCGGAGCCCGAGGGCTCCGGCAGGACAGGCAGCTTTTTTACTTCTCGGGATGATAGAAGCACTGATTGCAGTCATCCGTCTTCTGCTCACCCTGCTCTTCCGGCTGATAGAAGCACTGAGAGCATTCCTCTACCGGCTCCTGCTCGGGAGGGATATGGTAGGGGGTCTGAGGCACATCCGTTTCTTTCTTATCCTGTTTCCGGCTGGGGGCAGGATAATGGCAGTTGGGACAATCCCGTGCAGTCATTGCATGCAACCTCCTAATTGGCAAGTTTTTCGATCAGGCCGGGATGGGGGGAAGGAATTACGCAGCTGCTTGTAATATCTCCTGTTTCCTCCAGCTGATGCATGGCAGCTTTTACCGCCGAACGGACCGAGGAGACTTCGCCTGTCAGCAGAATAAAGCCTTTTCCGCCCAGACCTCTGGCAATGCGAATCTCCATCAGGGTGACGTTGGCCGCCTTGGCGGCCAGGTCGCCGGCCTGGACGGCAGTCAGCGCGGTCATGGTCTCAATCATGCCGATGGCGCCCGTCCGCTCCACTTCCGCCGTACCCACAATGGCGCTGGGCACAGAGTCATGCACATTGTTGATAATGTGGCTGCCGACAAGATGGATCCCCGCCATCTGCTTCCCGCTTTCCATGGCGCTCTTTACCGCGCCAACCGCGCCGCAGAGAATGATGACATATTTCCCGGGGCAGGTGGGGCTGGCCGTCAGCAGCTCCACGTTGGCCGCCTTCAGCACCGCGTCAGCGGTCTCTACCCCCACGGGAATACTTTTCAATTCCAGTAATCCGATGGACTTTCCCATAACAGGCCTCTTTTCCTCAGAATTGCTGTGATACTGCCGGCTAGATCACACTGGCAATGGCGTTGATGATAATGGTCAGGATAAAAATAGTGGTAGCAGGGGGATCGATGTGGGTGTCGCAGTGGCTGTTGAGGCTCTTGCCCACCAGATCGCCCATCAGGGAGCCCAGAATGCCGAACAGGATACCCAGCAAAACACCGGCTTCACCCCAGGCCTGGATGCCCGCGGAGGCGGCCAGGGCGGAGGGCAGGAAGATGTGGTGGGTTGCGGGGGTGGCAAATCCGGTCTGGGTAAAGATCAGGGAGATAGCGGCGAAACCGAAGCAGATGATGTGGAAGATGCCGAAGGCCGCGGTGTTGCCGCTGTTGAACAGGGACATGGCCAGGCCGCTGACCACGATGCCGATGCCGGCGCCCAGAACCACGTTATAGGCAAAGCCCTTGCCGGTGGAGAACCACTCGCGGTTGCCGGAGCCGGTGTACTTGCCGGTGAGGCCGGTCTTACCGAAGACCAGGCGGGTCACGATGGCCAGGATAAACACGGTGATGCCGGGCAGGTCGGTGGTGGCGGGGCCGGCGTTGCCGATAACCGGCAGCAGGCCGATGCCATAGCTGATGATGTAGCCCAGTACGCCGAAGATGCCGCCCACGATGATCACGTCAGGCTCACCCAGGCCGTTGAGGGAGGACAGGATATCAGTTCCAGAGGAGAGCTTGCCCTTTTTCCCGGCATAACCGGCCGCGGCCACGCCGCCGGCGAAGGAAATGTGAGGACCGACAAAGGAGCCGAACGCCAGCATCCCTACCGCAATATCGCCGCCCACACCGGCGGCGGTGAGCACGCCGCCCACCAGAGCAAAAATACCAGTCATGATAAACGCGGGGAGGGCGCCCATATAGGCACCAATGACGCCGCCGCCAAACGCAGCGATCAGAGCAAACAGATCCATAAACACTACCTCTCTTCCTTATTGCCGAATGATAATCTCTTTTTCGGTTACAGACGCTACCGTCCCCGAGATACTGGCATGGAGGTTGGCCCCCAGCTTTCCTTCGGGAATGACGGCGATGAGGCTTCCCCGTTCCACCCGGTCTCCTTCCTTCACCACGGGCTGGGCGGGAGCGCCCACCCCCTGGCTCAGCGGCAGGGTCACGGCCTGCGCGTGCATCTGCGTCTCTTCCATGGGCGCGGGCACGTCGTAAGCGGTAAGGCCCAGCTGCTGGATCAGCTTATGGACCGGATAGCGTTTGAATTGGCGGAAGGGCGCCGCCTCCTGGGGCTGTTGATGGAGGGCATTGCGTACCCCGTTCTTTCCCATCTCACCCTTGAGCATGTTGTTCAGCTTCCAGGGCTGCAGGCCCATAACGCAGGCGTATTCACACAGGCGGCAGCCGCAGCAGAGATAGGCGTTCATGGGGGTATAGGATGGATCGCACAGAGACCCGTAGGCCGCCAGGCGCATCATCTTGTGGGGCTGGATGCGGTGTCCCAGCAGGCCCCGGGGGCACACCTCGGAGCACAGGGAACACTGCATGCAGGCCGCTCCCGCGTCCCGCAGCATCTGCGGAACGCTGCGGTTCAGGCTGGCCAGCAGAGGGTGTCCCTCAGGCACCACGATCAGGCCCTTGGTGGTCTTGGTCACCACGCTGTCCACAGACACCACCTTGCCCATCATGGGGCCGCCGTTGACCACCTGGTAGCGCTCCACCGTGGGGCCGCAGGCCAGGGCCAGCGTCTGGGCCACAGTGACGCCCAGGGGTACCTTTACCGTCTTGGGGGTGCGCACCGCGCCGGTGACCGTGACATATTTGTCGATCACAGGGGTCTGATTGCGTACCGCCGCCAGCACGTTGAGGGCGGTTTCCACATTGCTGACCACCACGCCCACATTGAGGGGGATGCCGCCCTCCGGCACGATGCGCCCGGTCACCTCATAGACGATGACCTGCTCGTCGCCGGCGGGGTAGAATCCGCCCATGGTATGGAGAGACAGCTTGGGATGGGCGGGCAGAGCCCGCCCCAGCGCTTCCACAGCGGCGTGGTAGTGCTCTTTCAGCGCCACCACGCCCCGCTGGGCTCCCACCTGCTCTACCATCAGGTCCAGAGCCTCCAGCAGAGCCTCGGCCTGACCGGCCATCAGCTGCTGATCCACCCGGAGCAGCGGCTCGCACTCCGCCCCGTTGATGATGACCGTATCAGCCTGGGCCTTCAGCTTGACGTGGGTGGGGAATCCGGCGCCGCCTGCCCCCACAATCCCAGCCTGTTCGATCAGGCCAATGAGATTTTCGTTCATATGGCCCAAACCTCCGTTTTATCGTACGTCCATACCGCCTACCAGCACGCAGCGGCGCCGACGGGCAAAGGACTTGGCAGACGTCAGGCCCTCGCCGGTGGGACCGGCAATGGTAAAGGTGGTATAACCCTCGCCGCCCACGCCGATGCCGGCATAGGACGGGCCGTTCTTCACAAAAATGGTGGTCTGGATCAGCTTGGCCATCTTGGTCAGCTTCTCCACATTGCGGGAGTGCATCATGGCGGTGTGACGGTTGCCATGCTCCACACGGACGGCCATCTCGATGGCCTGGTCCACGTCGGGCACCCGCACCAGAGGCAGAATGGGCATCATCAGCTCCACCTGCACGAAGGGATGGTCCTCGGTAGCCTCCATCAGAATGACCTTCACATCATCGCCCACGCTGATGCCGACCTGCTCCAGGATGTACTTGGCGCTCTTGCCCACAAAGTCCGTGACCGGGCTCTTGCCCTCCTTGGTCACCAGGCTCACCAGCTTGTTGATCACAGCGGGATCCTTGACCTCATAGGCGCCATGCTTCTTCATGTTGAAGATCAGGTAGTCCGCCACGGAATCCACCGCGATGATCTCCTTCTCGGCGATGCAGGGCAGGTTGTTGTCGAAGGAGCAGCCGTCCACGATATCCTTGGCGGCCTTCTCCACATCGGCGGTCTCGTCCACCACCACGGGCGGGTTGCCCGCGCCGGCGCCGATGGCCTTCTTGCCGCTGGAGAGCACGGTCTTGACGATCCCGGGCCCGCCGGTGGCCACCAGCATACGGATCTTGGGGTGGTTCATCATGGCGTTGGTGTTGGCGATGGAGGGCTCGGACACCGTCACCACCAGATTGGCGGGCGCGCCCGCCACGGCCAGCGCCTTGTTGATGAGCCGGACCAGGTGGAGGGAGACCTCCTTGGCCCGGGGATGGGGGCTGAACACCACGGCGTTGCCGGCAGCCAGCATGCCGATGGAGTTGCAGATAATGGTCTCGGTGGGGTTGGTGGTGGGAGTAATGGCGCCGATGACGCCAAAGGGAGAATACTCCACCAGGGTCAGACCATCGTCGCCGGTCATGGCGTCGGTGGTCAGATCCTCAATACCGGGGGTCTTGGTGGCGGCCAGGCGGTTCTTAATGAGCTTGTACTCATAGCCGCCCATGCCGGTCTCTTCCACGGCCTTGCGGGAGATGTACTCCAGGTTCTCCTGGTCCAGCACCACGTCCCGGATGGCCTGCACATACTTGGCGCGGTCATGCATGGAGCGGCCCAGATACTCCTGCTGGGCCAGGACAGCGGCATTCACCGCCTCATCCATGCTTTTGAACACACCCCACTCGCCGCCGCAGGCGCAGCAATCCTGGGTCTGCGGCGCATCCAGCTGGGAGAGCACCTTTTTTACGATGGACTCCACCACAGTTTCATCTATGTTCATTGTTGTTTCCTCCTTATGGGGACATTGCCCAACGTGCAATCTCCATGTCCTGCTCCACGGTACCGCCGGATACGCCGATGCCGCCTACAACCTCCCCGTCTACCACATAGGGGAAGCCGCCGCCGAAGAGCACGATCTTTCCGGGAATCGCAGTCTCAATGCCGTACAGGGGCCCATCCTGCCCGGCCGCCTGGCCGAGCTCATGGGTCGCCATCTTCAGCGCGCTTGCGGTATAGGCCTTTCCGGAGGCAATCTCCACGCTGGCCAGGAGGGCGCCCTCCATCCGCTGCAAAAGCACCAGATTGCCGCCCTGGTCAACCGCCGCGAACACCACCGGCACGCCCAGCTGTTCGGCCTTTTCCTCCGCCCGCTTGGCCATCCGCTGCAGATTGGCCAGCGAGAAGGGAGGCATCTGTCCGTCCTGGCGCTGCTCCAGTTTTTCCCGCACCAGGTTGGTCACCTGCTCCCGCAGCCGGTCCTCCTGGACCAGATCCTCCTGGAGCCGGGCCAGCGCGTAAATGGCGTCGGACAGCCGGTTCACATAGCGCAGCACCACCTGGCGCACCGGATACTTCTGGGACATGGATACAATGTGCCGCTCGGCCCGCCGCACAATGGTGCGGGCCACATGGAGCGCGGCGGAACAGGGATCCACGCCGGGAATGACAAAATGGGTCTGCTTGCCGGTGGTCTGGGTACAGGTATCCACCACCTGCTCCAGGAAGGCCACGTCCTCCTCGGAGAGGATGCCTTTCAGCTTTTCCATCCCCTCTTCGTCGCTGGCCAGCTCGGCACCCAGGGAGAACAGTCTGCCCTGAATGGTGTGCAGAGTGGTGCGGATGTACGCCCGGTCGGTCTGGGCATAGGCCAGACCCAGCATGGAGTTGGCCTCGTCGATGGTACCATAGGACTCCACCCGGGGGCTGTCCTTGCTGACCCGGGTGCCGCCCACCAGGCTGGTCTGTCCCTTATCACCGGTTTTGGTATATAAGTTTGCCATCAGCCCACCTCGACGGTATCTACAATACCTACAATAGACGTATCTACCGGCGCTTCGCCCTTTCCAAAGACATAACGGGCGGAGCTGCCCTTACAGACAATTACAATCTCACCCACGCCGGCACCCACGGAATCCACAGCCACCTCGCTGGTGCCGCTTCGTTCCAGACGTTCGGTCAGCTTTTCCACCACCAGGAGCTTCATCCCCACCAGATGCTCGTTCTTGCTGGTGGAGACCACAGTCCCGATTACTCTACCCAAATACATAGTGTCACCTGCCTTACGTCTCTTTGCGGAGCACAATACCCCGGCGGCGCGCCTCGTCCGCTGCCAGCTGGGTGATCAGCGCGTCGCGCTCCACCCAAACCGTGCAGTTGGAGGGACAGGCGGCCAGCTGGCGGCCGCTGATCACGTGGCCGCTGAGGCGGAGGTCCGCCGGTCCCGCCGGCTTGGCCGCTGCGGGCCGGCTCTTCTCCCCTGCCGGAGAGAAGCTGCTGGCCAGCGCCCGCTTGACGGCCTCGTCCAGCCGGGGGGCGGAGGTCAGGCGGGCGCCGTAGTCCCGCAGGGCCTCCAGATGGTTCCGCAGCGTCTGCTTCAGCGGCTCTGCCATCCGGAACCCCCGCCGGGCCCGCTCCGCGTGGTCGGGGCAACACCCGTCGGTGGCCACAATCACGTTCTTGCCCCGCATCAGGCCATCCAGAATGACCGCCGCCGCCGGCGTGTCCGCCATGCATGACACCACGTGGGAGACCGTCCGGACGGTGGCCGCCGGGACGATGATGGTGTCATACTGCTTGGTGAGCGCCTCCGGTGTATCGCCCGGCGTGCCGATCCACAGCTCCTCCGGCTCCAGCACGGAGCGGATGGCCTCTACGTCCAGCAGCCTGGCCGCGCTTTGGGAGAGCAGCACACGGAAGGTAAATCCATCGGCCCGCAGACGGCCCATGGCCTCCAGACCTTCCGCGGCGCTGATGTTGGACCCGGTGTAGACCACAAGAGCCTGCTTCATCCGCGCCATCAGCTTTTCCACTACCCGCTGGGCCAACACCTCCACCAGGAGGGTCTCCCGAACCAGGCTGTCCAGCTGCTCAGTCGTCAAAGGTCCTCACCTACTTCTTATAGTGTGCAATTGACGGCAATGCCCAGCGGGGTCACCAGCAGCGGGGCCGCCGGCTTGATCACCGGCACGCCCAGGAACTTCTCAAAGGTGCTTTCAAACTGGGTAAAGCAGCAGGCGCCGCCCACCACATAGATCTCGTCCACCGGGTAGTCCTTCAGATAGCGCCCCACGATGGAAGCCATCTTCTCTACCACCGGCTTGACGATGGGATATACGTGGCTCTCCTGGGCCGGGTCCCGCTTGGCCTGCTCGGCCTCCTGGACGCTCCAGCCGTGGAAGCCCGCCAGCACCAGGGTCATATGGGTGCCGCCGGTGGGCTCGTCGCCGGTAAAAATCACCTTACCGTCCTTGAGAATGCTGATGCCTGTGGTGCCGCCGCCCACGTCCACCACCGCGCCGTCCGTGATGCCAAGCACCGTGGAGGCCGCGGTGGGTTCGTCGACAACATTGGTGAGGCGGAAGCCCGCCCCTTCCACCACGTTTCCGATCACTCGGACATTGCCCTCGATGATTCCGGGCGGAATGGCGCAGGCTCCCGCTTCCAGGGTGGTACCCAGCCGGGCCTCCAGCTCGTCTTTCAGCTTGGTCACCGCGTTCAGGGCGCCAATGTAGTCCACCACAATGCCGTCCCGTACCACGGTGGAGGGGTAGGTGGCGCCGGCCACCGGCCGGTTCTGCTCATCCACCACCGCCAGCACGATGTTGGCCGTGCCCAGATCCACCCCTGTACGCAGCGTCCCCTCCCAGGGGTTGCAGCTGCCGGTCTCAATCAGCCGCTGGAACTCCAGAAGGGTCTCGTTGCCTTTGCTTATATCCTGCCCCATTGCCCATCCTCCGCTGTTTTATTCTTCTTCCACAAAGAAGGCCCTGTCGCCGTTCTTAACGCCCAGCGCGTTGGCCTCCTCTACGTCAATGTGCATTTCCAGCGCGTATTTCTCAGATACCCGGACCAGCACGTTGCACAGCAGCGCGCCACGCAGGCCTTCGATTCTGGTCTGTACGTACTGCCCGTCCCGATATCCCAGCCGCCGGGCAATCTCCGGTGTCATGTGGATATGGCGCAGCGCGGCGATCACGCCCCGCTCTTTCTTCACGCTTCCCTTGGGCCCGATGATCTCGATGCCGGGAGAATCCTCCAGCTGGCCGGACTCCCGCACGGGGGGCTTCACCCCCAGCACGAAGCCGTCGGCGATGGAGATCTCCACCTGAGTCTCCTTGCGCAGGGGACCCAGCACCCGCACCCGGCTCATCTCCCCCTTGGGACCCCGGATGGTCACGGTCTCCTCTGCGGCGTACTGACCAGGCTGGCCAAGCATTTTCTTGACCGTCAGCTCACTGCCGGGGCCAAACAGCGCGTCCATATCCGCCCGGTCCAGATGGATATGCCGGTTGGATACCCCAATGGGAGTGGATCGCTCCAGGCGCTGTTGCTCCTGGAGCGCTTCCACCACCAGACGGGTAATCTCGCGGACAAATTCTTCGGAATTAACGCATCTTTTGTCCATGCCCTACCCCTCTTGCCAGTGTTACTGCAGCTTGGGCAGAATCTTCTCCACGTCGGTGTGGGGACGGGGAATGACGTGCTGAGACACGATCTCGCCCACCTTCTCCGCGGCGCAGGCGCCGGCGTCCACAGCGGCCTTGACCGCGCCCACGTCGCCGCGGACCATCACAGTCACCAGGCCGGAGCCGATCTTCTCATAGCCGATCAGAGTAACATTGGCGGACTTGGTCATAGCATCGGCAGCCTCAATCGCGCCAACCAGACCTTTGGTCTCGATCATACCGAGCGCTTCACCCATAGTGATAACCTCCTATTGATTACGTGAACTTCGTCGTTTCAGGATCTTTTATTTTTGCCCCGCCGGCTCCCCCGGGATGTACGCGTACTCTGGGGGGCTTCCGGAGCGGGCTGCTCCGCCGGCTGCTCGGGGGCGGGCTCGTCGGGGGTCTCCGGCGGCTCCGCCTCAGCTTCCTCGGGGGCTTCCGGAGCGGGCTCCTCTGCCGGCTCCGGCTGTGGTTCCTCCTGGGGCTCCAGTTTGGGCTCCTCCGGCGGCTGTTCCGTCACCGGCTCTGGTTCCGGCTCCTCTGCCGGCTCCGACGGAACTTCCTCCTCCGCCTCCGGGGCGGGCGTGGGTTCCACCGGCGGCTCCGGTTCCGGTTCCGGCTCCGTGGGCGGCTCGGGAGCCTTGGGGGGCTCGGGCGGCCTGTCGCCCACCGTGTCGGCGGTGTGGATCATGGCCTCCAGATAGCTGGAAGGACGGGCGATCACACGGGTACTCACCACCCGGTTGACCTTGCCGGCGGCTACAGCAGCGGCGTCTACGGCGGCCTTCACCGCGCCCACGTCGCCCTGTACCTTGATCAGCGTCCATCCGCCTCCCTTGGTCAGTTCGTAGCCGATCAGCTCAACGTTGGCCGATTTCACCGCCGCGTCCGCCGCCACCACGCCGGCGGCCAGACCCTGGGTTTCAATGAGTCCCAAACTTTTCTGCTGCATCTCTTCACCTCCCGTCCAGCGCCTTCAGCGGCAGCTTCTTGACCAGCCGCGCCGCGTTGGCGCCCAGCGCGCGGGCCTGAGCCGCTCCGGCCTGGGCCGAAATGCGGAACAAAGGCTGCGCCATCTCCAGCTTGTTGTAGTGGAGGACGAGCTCCTGGCTGTCAGCGCCGATGCCCACCTCCAGATTGGAGCTTTTTGCCGCTTCCCAGGCCAGTTCCAGCGCATGTCCGCCTTCTTCCTGGGAGAGCTTCCAGGGGATCCCCTCTTCTTCCATACCCAGCTCCACCTCCCGCAGCAGCCTGCGGTCGGCCTGAGGAGCGTGGTAAAAGTGAATCAAGGGCTTTCTGATTTCCTGGACCATGGCCATATCAGGCTCCCCCTTCCGTCAGGGAGAGCACCAGTCCGGTGGCCACCGCGTTGCGGGGGCCCTCCGTGCCTCGGATGTTGCCCCGGCCGGCCACCACCTTGTACTGGGACAGCGCGTCCGTCACCATCTGGGGCACCTCAAAGTCCAGCGCGGAGCCGCCCACCAGCACAACGAACTGGATCTCCCGCACGTTGCCGGTGGGGCTCACCCGGGTGAGCGCCCGGATGGCATTGGTAACAAATACCTTCTGCTTGGCCTGCTGGCGGATGAGCTTGATGCGCTCCATGGACAGATCGCCCTCCAGAGGGATGAACTTTCCCTCCTTCAGGATGACCACCTTGGCGAAGAGGTTGGGATCCAGGGGCTTTTGGAAAAATTCCACGGTGCCGTTTTCGTGGCGGATGTGGAACAGGCTTTCCACTTTGGCCAGGGGATACTTTTTGATATCCTCGGCGGTATCAAAGTCGGGCAGTCCCATCTCGGACTGGATGAGCAGCGTGACCATGTTGCCCGCGCCGGCCAGATGGATGGAGTGGATCTCCCCCTCCGGGCTGATGATGGAGGCGTCGGTGGAACCGGCGCCCATGTCCAGGATAGCCAGGGGCTTATTGGTGCCCGGTGTGGTCAGGGCTCCGCGGATGGCCATGTCGGCCTCCACGCCGCCTACCCGGACCGGCACGCCGATCTGCTGGGAAAACTCCTTGGCGATGGCCTCCATCTGAAGGCGGTCGGCCTTTACCATGGCGGCAATGCCCACCGCGTTCTCCTGGGAGAACTCATTGGCCAGGCCACCCTGTACCTTCTGCGGGGTAAAGGTGTCCACTGCCAGCAGGTCCTGGATCTTGATGTCTCTGGGGTGCTGGTTGGTCAGATTGGCCATAACCTGGCGCACCTTCTCCAGCATGCCTCCGGCGTTGGTGCCGGGCTCGCCCCGCACATCCTCCAGGGAGGGGATAGACTCCACCGCCTTCATGATGCGCTCAGCGCCGACGTCCACGTCCACCTTGACGCTGCGGTTCTGTCCCATCAGCTCAATGGAGCCAGCGGGGATCTTCCGCTCCTTTACGTCGCCGGCGGGCGTCTTGATGACCACCGCGGAGCGGTTGCCGATCAGGGCCCGGGCAATGGGCACCACCTGTCGGGTCTCCTCGGAGGAGAGCCCGAACAGAGTGGCGATGCCATAGGGGTTGGAAAGGACCTCCACCACGCCGCCGGCCGAGGCCACCTCCACGGCGGAACGCATGCCCACAGGCACCTTGTCCACCAGGGCCACCTCGTCCACAATGGGGATCTTGTGGTCCAGCCGGTTGTGGATGAGCACGCCGTCGTCCCGCTGCACGATGGCCGCGGTGACCTGACGGCTGCCGTTGTTGCCCCGGTTGATGAGCCGGGCGGCCTCTTCAAAGTCCACCGACTTGGGAATGATGACGATATAGTCCTTCCCGCCGGGGGCGTTTTCCAGGTCGGTGATGAGGATGGTCTCTCCCACCCCGACGCCCATGCCGCCGGGGGTGGCCGGATTGTGGCCGATCATGGTGGATTCCGTGATGATCGTCTCGGTGATGGTCTCCATGGCCACATCACCGATGACGGGGGCGGCCTCATTGAGCCGCACCTCAGAGAGCTGCTCAATAGTATATCCGGCCTTTTCCAGCGCCGCGTTCAGGGAGTGAAAAATGCCGTTGATGTTCTGGCGGGTGCCCTTGATGCCCGTGGTGGGTACCGTGCCGCTGGCCAGGAACACGGCACGGCCGCCCTCCAGACGGGCCAGAGCCGTTTCCGTGGTCGCGTTTCCAATGTCGATGCCTGCGACAAGTTTCATAGGGCGCCTCCTGACTCTGGTGATGATTAGAACTTTTTCAGTCTGCCGCGCTTCTCATAGACCTCAGCGGCCTCACGCACCAGAGTAGCGGCGGTCTTGGCGCCGTACTTGCCATCCAGCTCGTTGGCGATGTCCAGCAGCTCCTGCTTGGTGGAGCGGTAGGGACGCAGAGCGTTGTAGATCTCCAGCAGGCGCTCGTCGGGCACGGCGATGAGCTCGGCGGCCCGGCGCAGGTTGCCGGCGAAGGCCTCACGGTGGACGGACTCGGCCACCTGAGCCTGCATCTCCAGGGTCTCGGGAGCGATACGCATATCGTCGGCGGTGAGCTCGCCGTTGATCATCTTCTCATAGCTCAGAGAAGTGAAGTCCTTGCCAGTGGGGGTCTTGATCTTGTCAGCCATGCTCTCGGCCAGAGGATAGTTGGCCGCGGTGAGCTTATCGCCGCAGCAGGCGGCGGGGGCGGAGGGAGCGGAGGTGCCGGTCTTCATGGCGGCCATGACCTGCTCCACGATCTGCTTCATCAAAAGTTCCTGATCCATAAACTTGCTGCCTCCTTACTGGAACGAGACCGAAACGGCCTGCGGCTTCTTGTTGTTGTCCACCAGCTCAGTCTCCTTGATGTGGAGCAGAGCGGACAGCGCCTGATAGGTAGGACGGGCCATCTGGTCGTTCTTGGTGGGGACGGGAGTGGGGGCCTCGCCCTTGGCGTACTTGGCGGCGTTCTTGCCGATCTTGCGGTAGGTCTCCAGGTCGATCAGGGGCGCCTGAGAGAACAGCTCCAGGTTGGACAGGGGGGGCAGGTCCTTCTGGTGGATAACGGTGGTGCCCTTGGACTGGATGCCGATGCCGATGCCGGAGCCGGAGTACTCGGCGGCGTCATGGGCGATAAAGGAGACGTCGGAGGTGCGGTACACCTTGATGATGCGCCACTTCATGCCCTCCTCCTCGATGCCGGCGATGATCTCACGCAGCACCTTGTCGTGAGGCAGGTCCACGATGGTCTTGGTCTGACGGGTGCCGAAGGCGGGGGCCAGGCCGATGACCACTTCGTCGGCGGCGGTGCCCTTGCTGGCCTCGCCGTTCTCGGTCAGGGTCAGCTTGCCGGCGGCGGGAACAGTGGAGGCGGCGGGAGCCGCGGCGGGCGCGCTCTGAGCGCCGCCCATCTCCTTGAGAACTTCTTCAATTACACTGCGCAGAGTGTTTTCATCAAACGTCATGTCGCTTCACCCCTCTTAGATGTCTTCAGGACGGATGGCTCTGGGAATGTTCTTCAGCTGGTTCCAGCGCTCCTCGCTGATCTGGTAGCCGGTCATGGGCCCGTGATACTCGTTGGGAACGTTGACCGCGGAGAGGACGTGGAAGTTCTCGTCAAAGATGGAGGCGGTGTGCAGGTAGTCGCCGGCCACCTTCTGGCGGAGCATGTTGTAGATGTTGTGGGCCACATCGGGGAAGCCGGCACGGTCCAGAGCCTTGACGAAGTCAACGCCGGTGACCTTGCGGGCCATCATGTCCTCGATAGCCTTCAGGTCCTCGTTGACGTTGCGCTGAGGCATGTCGTTGGAGCCGTTGGCGTAGGTAGCGGCCTCCACCTCGGCGTCGGTGATTTCGGGCAGGCCCAGCTCACGGAACATACCCTGCAGGGCGCGGGCGGCCTTGTTGCGGGCCTTGAGCACGTCCTCTTCCCGGACGGGCAGCAGGCCGCCGTCGATCTTCATGTCGCGCTGGATGATGACCCAGTCGTCATAGTCCTCAGCATCCCAGTTGGAGCCGGCGAACATGTTGTCGTAGTTGGGGGTGGCGGAGTAGCCGGAGCAGATGTAGTCGGTGCCGGAGAAGAGCTGAGGCACGGTACGGGCCACCCGGCGCAGGTCGGAGTGGGTGAAGGTCTGGTCGTTGGAGGTGGTGGACTCCAGGTCCAGCAGCATGGCGATCAGGTTCTCAGCGGCCACGGCGCGGATACCGCCGGGCACACCGGCCGGCACGCCGATGCAGGAAACGGAGCCGTTCTGGGTGCCCTGCACGCCGGCGCCCTTGGTGACGGCCAGGCAGCGGGCCTCCAGATACAGCATGGACTTGCCCTCGGCGTAGCCCATCTGCACCTCGGAGCCGGTGCCGGAGGTAAAGCGCATCTTCAGGCCGCGGGAAGCGTAGCAGCTGGCCAGGAACGCCTTGGAGTAGGGGGTGTCGTCGCCGTCCATGAAGACGGGCTCGGTGCCGTAGACGGAAATGGTCTCGGCGTAGGTGGTGAAGCCGCGCATACCAAGCATCAGCTCGGTGGCCTCTTCCAGGGCGCACTGGGTCATGATGCCGGGACGGCCCACCTGGGCGCCCACAAACAGGGCCATGGCGTTGAAGGGAGCGTAACGGGCCACGGCAACGGTGGTCTCCATCTCGGCGAAGCCACGGACAGCGGCCTCGGCGGCGTCAGCGGCGATCTGCACCGGGTTGTCGCGCACGTTGGTGACGTGGCACTGGTTGGCGGGCATCATACGGGCGCGCATCTTGGTCATGCCCATCATGATCTCCACGATGGTCAGCTTGCCCACCACCTCGGTCAGCTTGGCGGGGGTGAGGGACAGGGTGATGTCCAGCACTTCCTTCCGGGAGACGTTGATGTCCACGATCATCCGGGCGATCTCCAGAGAATCCATGGCCATGGCCTTCTCGGCGTTCTCCAGGCGGATGGCGTGGTCGGCGATAAAGGTATCCAGCATATCAAACTCGGCGCGGGTCTTGCCGTCCAGCTCGGTCACAACGCCATTCTCAATCTTAATGCTGGGCTTGGGATCGAAGGGGCTGTTCATGGCGATCAGACCCACCTCAGGCCACTCCTGCACATAGCCGTCCTGGTTGACCGGGCGGGCGTCCAGCACTTCAAAACGCTTAGACTTCATGTCTCTGACTCCTTCCCGTAATTAGATGATGTAGGGGGTGGTGGTGCTCTTGAGCTCCTCGTCGGGCGCCAGAGACTTGAGCAGCTGCAGGCCCACGTCGCGGGCGGCGATGATCGCCTGCTTCACCGCACCGGAGTCACCGGAGAAGAAGAAGTTGACCTCGTTGGAGAAGCTGGTGCCGCCGTTGCCGGGGGTGGCGATGGTGACGGCGTCCACGGTAGCGGCCTTGGAGGCGGCATCCGCCAGAACCACGCCGATGCCGGCGGGAGCGCCGACGGTGATGCCGAAGGCCTTGCCCAGAGGAGCGCCCCAGACCTTATTCAGCACGTAGGAAGCGCGGGCGCTGTACTGGAACTCCAGATGGCCGGCGCTGTTGCCGTACACGTCGCCCATGGTGCGGGGGATCTCCCGCAGGCAGACCTCAACGGCGCGGCGCACGTCGGACACGTCCTCGGCGCCAAAGATGATCAGGGAGCCGTGGCCGGCGCCGCCCTCGGTATCACGGGGGCACTCAACCAGCAGGCACTCGCTGTTGGTGGCCTTCACAGCCTCGTCAGCGGCGAAGATCTGGGGGCCGGCGCCCACGCGGTCGCTGATGATGCCGATGGCGCGGTACTTGGGATCGATCTTCAGCTGCTCATGAACCTGATGGTCCAGGTTGGCAATGACCAGGCCGATGGTGTGGCCCAGGGCGGTGCCCACAAATTCCGTCAGATTGCAGGCGGGAGCGGGCTGAGCGCAGCAGCTCTCCTCGGGAGCGCAGGCGGGCTCGGAAATGCCCATCTTCTTCATGACTTCGTCCATGACCTTGCTGACCAGTTCATCTTTCATGTGTTAACCCTCCGAACTTTTTATGATTTGAATTCTTGAGGTAATTCGTTGCGCTTACTGCATGTGGGGCAGAATCTTCTCCACATCGGTATGGGGTCTGGGGATGACGTGGACGGAAACCACTTCTCCCACCTTCTGGGCCGCGGCAGCGCCGGCATCGGTAGACGCCTTAACAGCGCCCACGTCGCCCCGCACCATCACGGTGACCAGTCCGGAACCGATCTTCTCATAGCCCACCAGGCTGACATTTGCGGATTTGACCATGGCATCGGCAGCCTCAATCGCGCCCACCAGGCCTTTGGTCTCCACCATTCCCAGAGCTTCCTGCTGCATATTACAACCTCCTTTTTTGGGCCAGCGGCGGTTTTCGTTATTCAAAGTTAAAACCGCACACTATCTGGGCCGATTATACCTGAATTTCGGGATTGTTTTCTTGGCACGTCCCGGTGCTTTTTTGTCCCCTTCTTTCCTGTGTCGTTCCCCTTAACCTACCCTTTTTCCGCCTATCCCGCCCTGCCGCCCTCTGATCCGCCGTTTAAAGGAGGACAAAAAAATACACTTGACACCTTTTCAGGGTGTCAAGTGTATTTTTTTGCTCTTGTCACAATTCTACCTTCGACATTTTTGTAATGGATACCCGGATTGACTCCACGGAATCATAAATATTCTGGTAAACTCCGGAAGCCTCGGCGGACAGCTGGCCGATCTCCTTGGCCAGAACCGCAAAGCCAACCCCCACGGCGCCCGCCCGCGCTGCCTCCACAGAGGCGTTGATGGAGAGGATATTCTCCATGGTGGCGCATTTTTGCAGGGAGCGGGTCATATTCTGGATTTCCTTGATGGTCTCGAACGCATTGGCCATTTCTTCATCAAAGATGGCCATTTTTTTGCTGTTCAGGCTTTTAAAGTATTCCAGATTGACCAGCTGATTGACTACCTCGCCCAGCATGCTGGCCGCGGCCCGTATCTGCTCCTCCGAGCGTACGGGCACCTTCCTCAGCGCGTAAATATACTCGTCCTCCGGGATTCCAAGCTCGCGGGCAATGCTGCGGAATTTTTCCTCTTCCGGCTCACAGGGCAGCACCTGCCCGCCGATGATGGCCCCCACACGCTCTCCGTCCACAATAATGTCGGAGGAAAAGTCCATAAGACCCGCGTGGCAGAAATAGGTGCCCTTGCACTCCGTGTCGCATTTTTGACATCTGCGGGCGCCTTCCGGATTGTTGCGGGTATATTTCATGCAAAAATCCGTAAAATTGCTGCCCCGCGTCAGATACTGCCCCTGACTGTCCACCGCGATGGCGGCCACTCCGGTGGCTTTGGAAAAGCTGTCCTGAATGTGCTGCAGCATATCCAGATTCATAAAGCTGCGGATATCCATACGCGTCCCTCCTCTAAAGCAAAGACCGATCTGCCTTCTGAATTTATTTGCCCATCAACCTCTGGAGGATGGCACTCACATTTTCGGCAGTGGCCGGCCGTGGATTGGTGGAGGTGGTGACGTCGGCCAGAGCGGCGGAAACCATCTCGTCCCACAGCTGCTTTACCTGCTCCAGGTCGCCGCCCCACTCCTTGAGGGTGGCGGGAATCTTGAGCACACGGTTCAGGTGCTCCACCTCCCGCAGCAGGTTGGACACACCCAACCGGACGCTGGGGGCAGGCAGATCCAGCGTCTTGGCCAGACGCTGGTACTTCTTGGCCGCCAGGGCGTATTCGCCGCCCCGTACCCCCGCCAGATTTGCGTTGAACTGGATGATGTGGGGCAGCAGCATGGCGTTGATCCGGCCGTGGGGAATGTGCAGCTTGCCGCCCACAGCGTGGGCCATGCCATGGGTCAGGCCCAGGCCGGCGGAGTTAAAGGCCAGGCCCGCCATGCAGGAGGCGTTGTGCATCTTCTCCCGGGCCAGCAGGTCGGTGCCGTCCTGGAAGGCAAGGGGAAGGAAGCGGAACACCAGAGAGACCGCCTTTTCACACAGGGCGTCGGAAAAATCGTTGGCCCCTTTGGATACATAGGCCTCAATGGCGTGGGTAAGCACGTCCATACCGGCGTCAGCGGTAACGCTGGCCGGGGCGGACACCGTCAGCTGGGGGTCCAGAATAGCCACCGGGGGCCGCAGGGCCTTGCTGTCCAGGGGGTACTTGATGCCCTTTGCCCGGTCGGTGATCACCGCGTACTCCGTCACCTCGGAGCCGGTGCCGCTGGTGGTGGGAACCGCGAAGCACTCCCAGCGGTCCGTATCGATGTGGAGGGTCTCCTTGGCCACCGCCCGGATGGCCTTGGCCGCGTCGATGGTAGAGCCGCCGCCCACGGCGATCATAGCCTCCGCCCCAGATTCCTGCAGGGCCTGCACACCGGCGGCCACCACCTCAATGGGAGGGTCGGGCACAACGCCGTCAAAGACGGACACCTGGCAGCGGGTCAGATAGCCGGCCACCTTGTCCGGCACGCCCATATTGGCCATAAACCGGTCGGTGACGATCATCACCCGTTTGTCCTCCACTTTGCGCAGCCGCTCCAGGGCGCCCTCGCCAAAAAAGATTCTGGTGCTGAAACTGAACTCTTTCATCGCTTTTCACTCCTCGTCAGCACGAGCTCCACCGGGGCAGATCAGCGAACACTGCTCTGCACACCGGCCCTCTTACCACTCTCCCGGAATTCTGTGGGCGTGACCCCCACCTTCCGTTTAAAGGCCTTGCTGAAGTAATTGGTCTCTCCATAGGAGAGCTCATAGGATATGTTGATAACCGGCAGGTCGGTGTCCAGCAGCATCTGCTTTGCCAGCTCCACCTTGCCGTCGGTGATATAGGCAATATAATTCTGCCCGGTCATCTTCTTGAAAAATTTGCTGAAGTAGCAGGAGCTCATGTTGGCGTACTCCGCCGCGTCGTCCAGGCTGAGCCCCTTGCGCAGATTGCGGTCGATGTAATTCAGAATCTTCTGACCGCTCTCCACCTCATAAAAGTTGCTGCCCTCCAGGCTTTCAAAGAGGATGTCCAGCATTTTTTCCAGTGTGAGGTAGCTCTCATACTTCCGCCCCTGCCGGTCAAAGCGGATACGGAAATGCTCTAGGCAGTTGGACAGCTTCCACTGGGTGGGTTGTCCAAAGGGTGCGCTGAGTTCCACCATACCCGCGGCAAAGTCCACGACCTCGCTGCGGATTGTCTCTATATTATCTTCATCCCGGTAGAGCACGTCAAGGTATTCTCTTGTGGTCTGGATGCATTTTTTATATTGGAAGCTGCGCAGATAACCGGCCAGGCTGTTGGCATAGTGCTCCTTCCGCTTTTCCTCCGGCTGTTCCTCCGCGGGCCGCTGGGCGCTCTTGCCCAGCAGCGATTTGACCGCGGCAATGATCCATGTGGGACGGCACGGCTTGAGCAGATAATCTCTGATCCCCAGCCTCCAGATATTCTGGGACACGTGCTCCTGCTCTCCGGAGGAGAGCACCAGAATCGGCGTCTCCGGCACCAGCTTCTGCACGGAGGATATCATATTGCACCTGGCAAGGTTGAATTTGGGGATATCCGCAATAAAAAGGTCGGTTTTCTCCCGCTTAAGGATATCCAACGCCTGCTCCGTCCCGGCGGCGCTGAGGATCTTCACCTCGTCCAGGCCGCTGAGCAGAATCTTCTCCGTGACGTGGCGTTCCAAATCATTGTCGCTCAATACCAATATCTGTTTCATCCAGCTTTCCTCCCACGGCATGTTGCTGGTAGCCGCACCGTCTTAGAACAGTCCTCTTTTCTCCAGCGGCAGCCGGATGCGAATGACAATCCCGCGCTGCCTGTCGTCCCGGGAACCAACGCTCACTCCATACTCCGTTCCAAACACATGCTGCAGGCTGTTGTTGATGGCGTAGAGCGACTTGCTCCCGTCCTTCGGGGTACTCAGCATGTGCACCCATTCGTCAAGAGACTTGATCCCGCCGGAGCAGCAGATCTGCAGCAAAAAATAGTCTCCCTCTTCCTCTCCATAGATCTCCAGATGGAAGGAGGCGTCGCTCTTTTCTCCAAATCCGTCCAAAACGGTTTCCGCTATGGGCTGCATCAGCATGAACGGACAGGGAATGGTCATATACCCTGTGGGCACGGAGATGTGGAAGTCCAGCTTGTCCCCCACCCACACCTTCTGGATCCGCAGCAGCGATTCGATGTAGTTCAGTTCCTCTCCCAGCGTGGATATTTTTTTGGTTGTGCCCAGGGTATAACGGGTAACGTCGGCAAAATCGTACGCCACCTGCTCCGTCCGCTCCGCCTTTTCCTCATAGGCCAGCCGGGTAATAATGTTCATCACATAAAAGAAGTAGCGCAGCTCCGCGCTGCGGCCCATGGCGTCGTTTTCCTGCTCCCGCAGCACCAGCTCCAGCTCGGAGCGGGCGGCGCGCTCCTCGGACAGCTGCTTGTCCTTCTCCTCCAGCGTGGCCAGCATTTTTTTGCCGGTCTCGTTTTCCGTCATGGTAACGATGATGTCCCGCAGGATGTGGACAGCCGCCTCTACCTTTTCATAGGAGACCGTGTCCATTTTGTCGTACAGCCGGCTGATCTGCTCATGCTTGCGCCAGTTGCTCTGCTGAGGGAGGATGTACTCCAGCTGCTCCGCCTCTTCCTCACATACCTTTACCTGGCCGCCCAGCACAGCCCCCATATAGGTGCCGTTGATGATCAGCGGTACCGCGAAATCCACCAGATTGGCATGACAGCGGTAAATATACGGTTGACCGGTAATGGCCGAGTGCAGCCCTCCGTGGGCGTCACACTGCGCGCACAGCTCGGAGAACCCCTGGACCTCCCGCACCTTCATGCAGTGTTCGGTAAAGCCGCTGTAGCGGGTTATGGGATTCCCCTTATAATCCACCGTCACGGCCCCAATCCCCATGGCCTTGGAGCAATTATCCTGAATGGACTGGAGTAAATTCATATCGATCATGTCAGAAATCTTTTTTATCTCACTCATTACACGACTCCCCACCGCACGCTATTTTGCAAGTCGGGCATTTCTCCAGGCTCCAAAGCGCAAAGGAACGCTCAAAAAAACACCTTGCATCCTAGCGGATAGTTTTATTTCTTATTATAACAAAACTTCCGCAGATAGCAAGGCAGTTTACGCTTGTACCATATCACTGTACCCACCCCTTTTCAAGGTGCTTTTTTGCCCTGTTACTTCCATTTTTGACTTACAGATTTTTCAAAATCCGCAAGCACCCTCCCCCATCTGCATCCCATTATCTCCAATATATGCTTTCGCAAAAAAGCAACGCCCCCGCCGGCGGGGGACGCTGCTCTCTGCTCATTTTTCTTTCAATAGCAAAAACAAAGAGGGTCAGCCCTTCGGCTGACCCTCTTTTGTCTTTTGTTGCCGAAAAAGATACAGCTCGGAAATCCTTGCGGCTCAATGGATTCAGGGTTTTGCGCAACTTGTATTTTTGTTTTTCTGCGCTTTTTTCAAGCCATTTCCGAACCCCCATATTGACATACTGACAAAGCCATGTGCAAACAGGATACGAAAAAAG
>NZ_NFIQ01000046.1 GCF_002159455.1 Flavonifractor sp. An306 | reverse complement strand
GAACATGAAGCACCTGGAGGCCGCCGTTGAGGATGCCTCCATTGCTGGCTGACTTCATTCATTCCAGGGTCTGCAAACCAATTTGCGCAAAATCCTTGACACTACCTGAACAAATCTATTTCATATCAGCTCGTCAGCGGCTTTCTAATCGCATATAGGAACAAAACACCCTCTCCGGTGGCGGAGAGGGTGCCTCTTTATCCGTAGATCAAATCCTGTATCGCATATTTGAGACCCTGCACTTGGCCCAGCAGCCAAAAGGCCAGCTTCGGCAGCCCGAATGGGCTGATAAGAAACGCAATTACCAGCAAAATCAGGCCGTTTTGCGGGGAGTATGTCACCAGGACGGCTACCCCCAGCAGGGCAATCACCATGCTCAAAAGCCCCAGCACCAAGCCAGATACATAGACCAGCCCCACACAAGTCCAGATGGCCACGGTAAGCAGCAGCACCACCGGCGCGGCCACGATCTTCAGGAGCAGCTTCAATAGACCCAATATCATTCCCACAGAACGTCACCTCCAACTTGATTCTAAAGCCATTATGAAACAATCTCTGTCAAATGGCAAGGATACGGGCAAAAAGAAAAGCGGAGGGAGGCGCGGCGAAAAGAACGCCGTTCCTCCCTCCGCAGATGGGGCATATCCCCCTGTTACGAAAGTTTGGAGAGCTGGGACAGGATTTCCCTTACGCCCTCCCATAGCTGCTTCTGCCGCTGGGTTATATCCTCCAGGTCGGCGTCGTAGATCCGCCCAATCTCATGCACCCGGCGGGTGAGCTGGTTCAAGTTGTTGCTGCTCCGGCGCAGCAGGGATACCAGCTCTTTCAGCTCCGGCAAGTCCAGCTTTATCGCGTAGCCATCCAGGGCCATCTTCCGCAGATAGGCTTCCCGGTTCTTCGTCCCAAGTTGGGACATTTTCTGCTCGATCAGCGCCAGCTCCTCCGGGGAGACCCGGAAATTTACCTGCACATCCCGTTTGCGCTTTGGGCCGCTCACCGTTCCGGCTCCCGTTTCTTATGGGCCGGAGCTTTGGGGGCTGCCTGTTTCGGCTCCTGCTTCAGATGTTCCCGGACAGAGGAACGGGGCTGGCGCAGCTCCTTCGTCCGGTCCTCACCGGCCAAAATGGTGGCATAGGTTCCGGGCAGCCCTTTCATGCCGGTAAAGGTCAGACTGCGGAACGGCAGGAGGTTCATCAGCCGGTCACAGGCGTCGCTCCCCGCACGGTCCAGAAACTCCGGGGAAATGCGGGCCATGTAGTGATTCCCATGGGGGCTGTTCGGCACATCCGGCGCGCGCAGCTCCCGCAGAATCCGTTCCGCCTCAGCCTGAATGTCCTCCGCCGTCAAAGGCTGGCGGCGCAGGTGTTCCTCGCGCACCAGATCAATGAAGCCATCCAGCACAGCCGGGTGGCTGTTCAGCGCATAGCCACGGCGGACAGTATCGGAGTTGTAGTTGGGAATGGTCTTGGCCCATTCCTTGTTGCGGCGGGAGTAGCGACCATCCCAGTCCTGGAGCTGGACGGTGTTGGCAAGGACCAGCATCACCCGGTCCAGGCCGTAGGTCTGGATCACACCCTTGGCGGCGTCATGGCTGAGATACATCCCATCGAAGTGTTCCCGTACCGCTGCTTCAATAGCCTCTTTGCACTGGAGATTGGCGTTATTGGAGGCCCGGTACAGTTCCAGTTCCCCATGCTCTTTCGCATAGGAAGCAGAGTGGGGGTAAACCGCTGTCTCCCGCAGCTCTGCCTGGGCTTTGCAAACATCATCGGCCCGGTTCTCAATGCTGTCCCGGATCACATCCATGTGGTCAGTCTCCACTTTCTCAAAGTAGCGGTACACATCGGCCAGCGGTGTGGGCGAATCCAGCAGGGCCTGGGCTTGGGCGTCGGTCAGCTCCAATTCCTCCATCGCCATCACGATATCCTCCCGGACGATGTACTCATAGGCATGGTTCAGAACCTCCGCCGGGGACTGGCTTTTCAGCCAGTCCCGATATTTGTCCTGTTCGGCGGCCATCTTCTCATAGAGGGCCGTATTCAGATTGTTGGTATTCATAATCATCGTACCTCCTTTTCGTTATATGTGAGAGAGAAGCAGGGGCGGTTTAGTTCGCCCGGTCTATCTGTTCTTGGGTGTAGTACACGGTCGATACCTCTCTCTGTGGTTAAATTGTTTATGGTTTCCGGTATCGTTAAAGTGCAGCAGATATTTTTCAATCTGTCAAAAATCCATTATCTATTCTGGCTCTCTGCATACTAAAATTTTTTGATTTTTGGTCGATATTAATAATAAAAGATTATTTGTGTTTCTGCATTTTGAGCTATTGTATTGAAAGAAGGTGTTGCAAACGTCAAAGAAAACATGGTTATAGATACTCAAATGCATGAGAAAGGTGGTGATCCTATGCCCCATGATAATAGCGTCATAGTCGCCTGTGGCAATCCGGGCGCAGAATTTCTTGCGGTTGTGGGTCTCAAAGTCCTTTTTAGTTGTGACCAGGATATTTGCGGAGGGATAGAGCCGCAGAAACTCCGACGCCCACTGCTCGGTCAGGTGGTTCGGCACCACAAAAAGGGATTTCTGGCACAAGCCCAGCCGCTTGGCCTCCATAGCGGCGGCCACCATTTCAAAGGTTTTGCCCGCGCCCACCTCATGGGCTAACAACGTGTTACCACCATAAAGAATGTGGGCGATGGCTCCCAGCTGGTGATCCCGCAGGGTGATGGCCGGATTCATACCGCCGAAGGTGATGTGGGACCCGTCGTATTCACGGGGGCGGGTGGAGTTCATTTCCTCATTGTACTGGCGGACCAGAGCTTGGCGGCGCTCCGGGTCTTTCCAAATCCAGTCCTTGAACGCCTCCCGGATGGCCTGCTGCTTTTGAGCGGCCAAAGTGGTCTCTTTGGCGTTCAGCACCCGGCGTTCCTTGCCGTCCGCATCCTCTATGGTGTCATAGATACGCACATCCCGCAGGTTCAGACTGTCCTCCAAAATCTTGTAGGCGTTGGCGCGGTCAGTTCCATAGGTGGTATAGGTCTCGTCGATTACCTCCCGGTGCAGGCGCTGCCGAAACTCCGGGGTATCAGAATAAAGGCGAAGCAGCCCCATGTTGTCAGACCCCAGCACGGCACGACGAATAGCGGCGTTACCCTCGATCACGGCATTTTCATAGTCACTATGGCCGCAGGCGTTTCGGTATGCGGTGTCCTGGGTAACAGCCTCCAGAACAATGGGCTTGTATTGCTCATGCAGCTCCCGGAGGGTGGGCGTTTCCTCTTTCACCGTATGACTGGCAGCTTGCTCCGGTTGCTGGGCAAAAGAAAAAGCAGAGGATGCTTTCACATTCTCTGCTTCGTCTATTCTTTGGATTTGTTCCGCTTCGGAGAGGAAGAAATTCAGCTGTGAATAAGCTCCGCCATCAGAATCTCCTCGGCCTGGGCCTTGCAGGTGTTCATCAGACCCACCCAGCGCATCGGATCGCGGGCTTTCAGCTCCTCCGTCGCGCCCGCCGACTCCGCCAGCTGGGGCATCATCTGCTCCAGACGGCTGTTCGCCGTCTCGTCGATCTCCAGCAGGTGCGGGTACAGCTTCTCGCTCATCAGCAGATGGTTGTAGATCAGGGGCCGGTGTTCCTTCAGGTACGCTTTCCGCATCCTGCCGTACTTGCCCAGAGGCTTCTCCGGCTGCTCGCTCAGGCTCAGGTCGGGAATCAGGTAGTCTCCGTTCCTCGTGTAAGTCAGGTTGTTCTCCATGTGTAACGCTCCTTTCCGCGAGTTGTTCGCGCTCATAGTTCTGGATGGTGACGCCGATTTGCCGCAGCACCTGCTGGTTCATCTGGCTGACCGCCGCTCCCAACGCCCCAACGGTAGCCGGGGTATTGAAATCGAAGATCGGCATGAAGTCCTCATGCTGGAAATAGCGTTCCGTATCCAGCCCACAGCGGGACATCAGGGCGTAGGCGATGCTGACGGTGGCGGCGGACTTAAATTGGACTTCGATGTTGAGATCATCGTACTCCTCCAGGAACGAACCGTCAACGATATAGCGGAAGTCCTGCTGATGCTCGTCCCAATACTCACTCGCCAGCTTTCCGGCCACATCGGTGAGCTGCTGGGCAAGATCGTCGCCGGACACTCCATAGAGAAACCTCCTTTCACACGACCATCAGAATCACATCCCGCAGTTCTGCAAAATACAGCTTGCCCTGGGGCGTTACCAGCGTGTAGGAACCGATATGCCCGTGGTTGCAGAAGTCCTTGACGCAGAACAGGCCATCGTTGGAGGGCTTTGCATAGGGCAGCACATTCCCAGCTGCCGTGCGGTACACAAACCGCTGCTCCAGCAGAAACCGGACAAACCGGCGCTCCGGCACAATCAGTTCTTTGGCGGTGGTGCGAAGGTTGGTGCTGTGTTGCAGATCAATGAACAGGTCATAAAAGGCCGCCTTGCTTTCCAGCAGGGCGTTTTCCTCCCGCAGCGCCGCGTTTTTCTCGCGCTCGGCCAGCAGGTCGGAACAGAGCTTCATCATGGCCTCCGGGGAAGTGGCGATCTCCCACAGCTTTTCCTTGGTCATGTAGGCCCCATGCTTGCGGATAGAGGGCAGCACCTCGTCGAACACCCAGCGTTCAAACCGTTCCGCCGTCGGCAGCTTGCTATGGACGATCAGACGGTAGACATCACCTTCAGAGATGAATGTCATGGTCTGATTTCCGCTGGTGGTGGGGATGGAACATTTCGTTCCACCCCTGGTATGATCGCGGACGGCCTTGCGGGGATTGGTATATCCCAGCGCAGCAGCTATATCCGTACCGCAAAACAACACCTTGTTGTCATGCTCCAGAGTGCGGATACTGCCAAACTCCGGGTTCTTGAAAATTTCCATCTGGCTCATTCTGTACCTCCTTGCGAAATTGTTTGGCGTAAAAAAAGCGGCCTTACCAGCCGCCTGCGTTCATGTCGTGATTGACTTGTGACGTGTAGTGATTGCTCATTGTCGTGGGCGCATTGAACAGCACCGTCAGCAAATACTGCTTCATGTTGTGGACCTCGGTGGTGTTTTTCTGCAAACAATCCATGACGAACTCAATGTGTGAGCTGTCCAGCTTCAAAAACCGGGAGCGCACTACTTCGTGGGGAAAGTCGCTGCCAGCAATCCGGGTGGTTTTGCGCTTGGCACAGACGGTTTCCACAATCAGCTCCACAATCTCGTCCAGATCCTCGCGGTAGGTATCGAACTCGCTGCACAGGTGGTCGTACTCGATGTTCTCCAGGATAAATTCCCGATAACTCTCTATCTCTGCCATCGACATCGTTTCCCTTCCTTTCCGTTCCGGCGGTCTTGCCGCCGCTGTTTCCCGGAAGGGAATGGAATCGGTATTTGATCCCTGAGTATTTTGTTTTTGAGTATTTGATTTCTCTATATTTAATTCCGCGGGCTTTTCCGTATCCGGTTTATCCAGATACGGGTTTTCCGTATCTGGTGCAGCCGTATCCGGCTGGGGCGTTTCCGGCTGCTTGGGTTGGGGCTGCTCATAGATCACATACTCGGTGTCGCTGATCCGGCCCTGCCGGTCACGCATCTGGTGACGCACGATATAACCGGCGCTTTCCAGCTCCCGCAGCGCCCCGCCGATGGCATCCACACCCTCCTTGCAGATTTTCGCAAGGCCACGGGTGGTATAGTTCCAGTCATCCGGCAGGGACAACATCATGGAAAGCAGCCCCTTGGCTTTCAGGGACAACTTTTCATTTCGCAGGTGGTGATTGCTCATCACGGTATAATCACGGGTTCTTTCAATCCGAAAGACCGCCATTGACTTCATTCCTTCCTCATTTCAGGGCATGAAAAAAGCCACAATCTTTTGTAAAAAAGACTGTGGCTTTCAGCTGTTATTCGTGTTCTTACGGGGCCGGTAGGGACGCTTGGGCATCGGCGGCTGATCGAACAGCGATTCATGCTCCGAAAACGGGAGGGCCTGGAAAATCCGGTCAATGTCGGCGGTTTCCATATCGTGTTGGGATTGATAACACTCTCGAATAGCATCCTTGATGCTCTGGATCGTACACATATTCATTCCTTTCCTTTCGCGGTAGTGGCAGGTTTACGGGTGGCGATGGCGCTTGTCCGGCTTGAAGTCGAGGACATGGCCCTCAATCACGCGGGCGTACCGTTTGATTTTAATTTTCCGGCGCTTCTGGCTCAGGAGAGCGGCCTGATACCCGTCCTCCGTAAGAAACAGCCGCATTTCATCACCGGGGCTGCCGTAGGAACAGGGACGCAGGACGGAAAACTCGATCATCCAGCGGGTGTCATCCTGAAAGCGCTCCACGGCAAGAATGTTGTGTCCTTGCAACTCGCGGGCTGAAATATCCCTCATAGGCAGCTCCTTTCTCAGCGTTCGTGCTGTTGCTGGCGTTTTTTCTGCCACTGTTCCAGCAGCTTGATAATGGTTTCCTGCATCCGCTGGGGCGTGTAGCTCCTGGGAAAATACTTTCGCAGGGTATCGGAAGTGAACGTCACCCGGTCCAAATCGCTTTTCTTTTCCTCACCCATAATGGCGCGCATTACATCAAGGGACAAATGCCCCTCCTGGCTGAATTTCTTGAGCCGTTGGGCTTGGGAGAGGGAGGGGGTGGCCTGTTCGCTGTCCATCGCGTCTAGGAGCTGCACCTGTTCCTCTTTTTTGAGGAAGGATAGTTCATAGGCCGGATTGAAGGCAATTTTCTTTTCATCAACCATTTTCAGCAGGTCGGGAATCAGCTCCGTCAGGCGGATATACCGCTTAATCTGCGACTTGCTATCCGGGCTGTTCTCTGCGATTTTTTCTGCCGCAGTCAACTTCGGCCCAACTTGGGCCGAAGTTAAATCCGTTCTGGAACCTTGGTGCTTCATGGCCTCCAGCTTCATCTTGTAGGCAAAAGCCCTTTCGCTGGGGAGCAGGCTTTCCCGCTGGAGGTTACTGTCCACCATGATGATGGTGGCGGCATCATCATCCAAATCCCGGACAATGACCGGCATGGTCTCTTTCCCGGCAAGCTCACTGGCTCGGTGCCGCCTGTGTCCGGCTACCAGCTCATAGCCGCCCTCCGGGTCAGGTCGGGCAATCGCCGGAACTAGCACACCGTACTGCCGCACACTGTCTGCGGTCTCCATCATGGCCTCGTCATCCTTGACTTTGAAGGGGTGATCCTTAAACGGGTGCAGCTCGGACAGTGGAATTTCCAGCACCTTTTCCCGCTGGGCATCGGCACGGCTTTCTTCGGTGGAGAACAGATCATCTACCGAGGCCAGCTCTACTTTTTTCGCGCTGCTTTTCAAGTTTCATCACCTCCTGGGTCAGATTTTTGTACCCCTCGGCCACCTTGCCTTTGGGGTCGTGGGCAAAGATGCTCTTGCCCTCAGCACTGGCTTCCTTTGCCTTGACAGACGGGGGAATCTCGGTGCCGAAAACTTTGATTTTACTGCCGTAGGTGTCCCGCAGCAGGGTGGCAATCTCTTTGGCAAAGTTGGTGCGATTGTCCACCATGGTCAGCAGGATACCGTCAATCTGGAGCTTGGGGTTGATCTGCCGCTTCACCTTATTTACGGTCTGGAGCAGCTGTTCCAGACCCTTTGCGGGCAGATACTCCGCCTGGACGGGGATTATAACCCTGTTGGCGGCTGCCAGGGCATTGACCGTGAGCATACCCAGGGAGGGCTGACAGTCAATCAGGATGTGGGAGTATTGTCCCTTGAGTGTGTCCAGGTATTGCCGCAAGATGGTCTCGCGGCTCATGGCATTCACCAGGGAGACCTCCATGCCGGAGAGCTGGATGTCGGCGGGCATCAGGTCAACCCCCTCCGGGTGGTGCAGGATGCCCTCGCCAGGACGCAGCGGCTCGTCCATCAGGATACGGCCCATCGCGTCAGACAGGGTAAAGGGCAGCTTGTCCGGCCGAGGGTTTCCCAGGCTGATGGTCAGGCTGCCTTGCGGGTCCCCATCAATCAGCAGCACTTTCTTCCCAGTTTGCGCCAGCCCAATCCCCAAATTGGCACAGGTCGTTGTTTTGCCAACGCCGCCTTTCTGGTTGGCGATGGCGATAATTTGCGTGTTCAATGACTTCACCTCATTTCTGAATTGTTCTATGGCTTCTGGAAATAGAAAAAGCCGCCACTTCAAAAATTGAAAGTGACGGCCTTTTCTGATCCCGGAATGAAATCCCCCGGAAACGCAAAAAGCGCCCAGTAGAAAATACTGAGCGCTTGGCGATAAACTGATTTTCTTTTATTCAAATTAGGTCAAATTCAGACAAACCGATTTTACGGGAAACGCATTTTGTGAGGGGGAAAAAACGCTCTTTGGTTGTCCTATTTTTTAACCCATAACCCCTCATTTTAGGGTGGTTGTCCACCATTTAACCCATAGAAAAAGGGTTAAAAGAGGTTTCGTTGCGTCAAATTCAGTCAAACCATTTCAAAAGGAAAACCCCGGAAAACCTTGATTTCCCGGGGTTTTTGACCACTTTTGATAAAGTTTAGCGCTTGCTGAACTGGGGAGCGCGACGAGCGGCCTTCAGACCGTACTTCTTACGCTCCTTCATACGAGGATCGCGGGTCAGGAAGCCGGCGGCCTTCAGGGCGGCGCGGTACTCGGGGTTGACCTGCAGCAGGGCGCGGGCAATGCCGTGACGGATGGCGCCGGCCTGGCCGGTCACGCCGCCGCCGGTGACGGTGGCCTCAATGTCCACCTTGCCCAGGGTGTCGGTGGTAGCCAGAGGCTGACGCACGATCAGCTTCAGGGTCTCCAGGCCGAAGTAGTCGTCAATGTCCCGGCCGTTGATGGTGATGGCGCCGGTGCCATTGGGGAACAGATGCACACGGGCCACGGAGGACTTCCGGCGGCCGGTGCCGTACAGATAAGGCTTCTTGCTCTTATACATTCTCTTGTACCTCCTGCTTAGTTGGCGGCCCAGGCTTCGGGCTTCTGGGCGGTGTGAGGATGCTCAGCGCCGCGGTAGATATGCAGGCGGGACAGAGCATCCTTGGTGATGATGTTGCGGGGCATCATGCCGCGGACGGCCACACGCATGGCCAGCTCGGGCTTCTGCTGCATCAGCAGGCGGTAGGGGGTCTCCTTCAGGCCGCCCACCCAGCCGGAGTGGGTGCGGTAATACTTCTGCTCCAGCTTCTTGCCGGTCAGAACGGCCTTCTCAGCGTTGACGATCACGACGTAGTCGCCGCAGTCGGCGTGGGGGGTGTACTCGGGCTTGTGCTTGCCCCGCAGCAGGGTGGCGGCGGTGGCGGCAGTCTTGCCCAGGGGCTTACCAGCCGCATCGAGGATATACCACTTGCGGACGATGTTCCCCTTGTTGGCCATAAAAGTGGACATGGTGAAACCTCCAATTTGTTGATATCTAAAAAATATGTCTAAACAGAATACAGGCCCCAATCTTTACGATTGGAGCGTTTTGTATTATAATACCCTAGTTCCAAAGTGTCAACACGTTTTCCGGTTTTTTTAAACTGCGATTTGCTTTTCTCTTGTTTTCTCGCTTATACTCTTTTGATCTCCCGTTTTCTCTGTTTCATTTTTTGATTTTTTCGAGGTGCCTATGAACAAGATTTTGAGCTATGTCCGCCGCTGCGTGGAGGACTACGATATGATCCAGCCAGGCGACCGGGTGGCGGTGGGGGTGTCCGGCGGTAAGGACTCCCTGGTGCTCCTCACCGCCCTGGCCCGGCTGCGGGAGTTCTACCCCAAGCCCTTCACCGTGGAGGCCTACACCCTGGACATGGGCCACGTGGACGGGGGCGTGGGCATGGACTTCACCCAGGTGGCGGAATACTGCAAGGAGATTGACGTACCCTTTACCCTCCTTCCCTCAGAGATCCACCACATCATTTTTGACTTGCGCAAGGAGAAAAATCCCTGCTCCATGTGCGCCAAAATGCGGCGGGGCGCCCTCCACAACGCCCTGAAGGAGCGGGGGATCTCCAAAATCGCCCTGGGCCACCACTTTGACGACGCGGTGGAGACCTTCTTCCTCTCCCTGTTCTACGAGGGGCGGCTGTCCTGCTTCCAGCCGGTGACCTGGCTGGACCGGACGGGCATCAGCCAGATCCGCCCCCTGCTCTACTGCGGGGAGGGCCTGATCCGCAACGCGGCGGAGCGCAACCACCTGCCGGTGGTGTTCAATCCCTGCCCCGCCGACGGCTACACCAAGCGGCAGGAGGTCAAGGAGCTGCTCCACACCCTGGACAAGCAGTACCCCGGCCTGAAAAGCCGGATTTTTGGGGCCATGCAGGGCCTGCCCCTCCCCGCCTGGGGCCCGGTGGAACACCGCCGGGTGCCGCCCCCCGAGGAGCCCTGAGCAAAGTCCCCGGAATGGGTCTGTCCCGTTCCGGGGACTGTTTTATTTCCATACACTCCCTCTTGATTCGCACGTTTGTTCGAGTTATAATACTCGTACTACAGTTCGAGGAAGGAGGGGCCGCCGTGGAGCTGCTGGACAAGCTGACCATCCTGGCCGACGCCGCCAAATATGACGCCGCCTGCACCTCCAGCGGGGTGGACCGGGGGAGCGGCCGGGGCGGGCTGGGCAGCACCATGGCCGCCGGGTGCTGCCACTCCTTCTCCGCCGACGGCCGGTGCATCTCCTTATTAAAGGTACTGATGACCAACCGGTGCATCTACGACTGCCAGTACTGCGTCAACCGCCGGTCCAACGACCTGCCCCGCACCGCCTTCACCCCCCGGGAGCTGGCGGAGCTCACCATCGGCTTCTACCGGCGCAACTACATCGAGGGGCTGTTTCTCTCCTCCGCCGTGTGGGGCAGCCCCGACCGCACCACCGAGGCCATGGTCCAGGCCCTGCGGCTGCTGCGGCAGGAGTACGGTTTTCACGGCTACATCCACGCCAAGGCCATTCCCGGGGCGGATCCGGGGCTGACCCGGCAGCTGGGGCTGCTGGCCGACCGCCTCAGCGTCAACATCGAGCTGCCCAGCGAGGACAGTCTGACCAGGCTGTGCCCCGACAAGCGGAAGGGGGCCATTCTGGCCCCCATGGCCCAGATCCGGGACGGCATCCAGGTGTCCAAAGGGGAGCTGGTCAAATACAGGCACGCCCCCCGGTTTGCCCCGGCGGGCCAGTCCACTCAGATGATCATCGGGGCCACCCCGGAGAGCGACCGGCACATCCTCACCCTCACCCAGGCGCTGTACGACAAGTACAAGCTCAAGCGGGTGTTTTACTCGGCCTACATGCCGGTGTCGGACAGCTCTCTTCTCCCCGCCCGGCAGGACTTCAAGCCCCCTCTGCTGCGGGAGCACCGGCTGTATCAGGCCGACTGGCTGCTGCGGTTCTACCACTTCCGGGCGGAGGAACTGCTGGACGAAACCCAGCCCAACTTCAACCCCCTGGTGGATCCCAAGTGCTCCTGGGCTCTGGGGCACATGGAGTTTTTCCCGGTGGAGGTCAACCGGGCCGACTACGAGGCCCTGCTGCGGGTGCCCGGCATCGGGGTGGTATCCGCCCGGCGGATCCTCACTGCCCGGCGGTGCGGGCCCCTCACCTTTGAGGGGCTGAAAAAGCTGGGGGTGGTGCTGAAGCGGGCCCAGTACTTCCTCACCTGCTCGGGAAAGATGCTGGAGGGGCTGCGGGTCAGCCCCGACGGGGTGCTCCGCCATCTGGTGGCCCAGGAGCGGCCCATGCTGGTCCAGGGGGCCCCCGAGCAGCTGTCGCTGTTTGAACAGACGGGATAAGGAGGCGCCCATGGAATGGTCACAGGTCAGCTATCACTATGACGGCAGTTTCGCCGGGTTTCTGTGCTGCGTGTTTGCGGCCTACCTCCACAGGGAGGCCCCGGCCTGCTTTCTGGGGCCGGAGGACGGCCGGTTCTCCCTGTGGCCGGAGCGGGAGATCGTCACCGAGCAGGCCCGCGCCAAACGGGTCTACCAGTCCCTGGACAAAAAAATCGGCGTCCAGGGGCGGCAGCTGGTGGTCAACGGGTTTCTCACCTGCCTGCCGGAGAAGGAGCTGGCCCTGTGGGAATTTCTCCGGCTGGGCTATGAACGGGGGCCGGGGGTGGTACGGGACCTCACCGACGACCGGGTGAACCGCCTGACCCGGGCGGTTCAGCACCTCACCGGGGAGGCCCATCTGCTGAAGGGCTTTACCCGCTTTTCTGAGCAGGAGGGCCTGCTGATTGGCGAAATTGAGCCCAAAAACCGGGTGCTCCCCCTGCTGCGCCCCCACTTCTGCACCCGGTACAGCCGGGAGTCCTTCGTGCTCTACGACCGCACCCACAAAGAGGCCCTGTTCTACCAGCCAGGCCGGTGGGCCATCGTCCCTCTGGCGGAATTTCACCTGGACCAGCCGGGGCAGGAGGAGCTGGATTACCGGCGGCTGTGGCGGCGGTTTTACGACACCATTGCCATCGAGGGCCGGTACAATCCCAGGTGCCGCATGACCCACATGCCCAAGCGGTACTGGCGCACCATGACGGAATTCCAGACGGAGCAGAAAGGGCTGCCATCCTGAAAAAGCAAGGCCCCGCTCCGCGCTGTGCGCGGAGCGGGGCCTTGGATCGTGTTCAGGTAATCAGGTAATAGCCCGTGGGAGCCCGGAAGTGGGTCTGCATGGGCATCTGGACAGGCTCGCCCTTGAAATCCCGGTCAAACCACCGGGGTACGGGATGTTCGGCCTCAATGGCCCGGAAAAAGGCGGTGAGCTGCTTGGCCGTCTCGGGGACAGCCTCCTCCATCAGCCGGTCCAGATGGGCGTTGCTCTCCACCGCGGAAGGGTGGGGCTTGCGCTTCAAGGCCACGCCCTTGGCAGAGCGGATGGGCAGCACATGGCTCACCGCGCCGATCACACGGCCGGCGGCCCGGCCGTTGGAACGGGCCATGATATTCAGATAGAGGTGCATGGAGCGGCAGGCCCAGTGCATCTGCCGGGGCGAGGCGTGGTAATAGGCCCGGGAGGCCGCGTCCCATACCTTGGAGCGGCGGCCGGGGATGGTGGGCAGATAGGCCTTTTCAAAGCCGTCCAGGCCGTCGTTTTCAATGAGCATCCGGTCATACTCCCCCTCCATGGCCATGTGGGAGATGGGACCGTCCACAGCCCGCTGGTTCACATACCCGTGGCAGGCGCTGTCCAGGGCCAGGTGGCACAAAAAGCCCGCCCCGTAGCCCACCGACATGGGCACGCCATCCTCAATGGCCTGGCGCAGCCGCTCCACCGCCGGCAGGGCGGAGTTGCGGTGCATCCGCACGCCCTCCCGCCGGACGGCGTTGGGGCGGATGGGCTGGTAGAAAAACAGGGGATCGGGGCCCAGACAGCCCAGGTCGAAGGCCTCCCGCTCCTGTTCAATGGTTTTGGCCAGCTCCACCGGCAGGTCCGCCAGGACCTTGCCGCCAAATTTCAGGTGCGCATAATAATTCGGCATGATCGGTGCTCGTTCCTCCTTATGTATCCAGAAAAACAATCCCAACTCTTATATTATAGCACATCGCCCAGACTTTTGGAATCCGATTCCGTTCTTTCTGTCGTCCGTTTCCCAGCTGCTTCCAAACCCAGCTTTTTCATCTTTTTGTACAGCAGCGTCCGGTGGATACCCAACTGCTCCGCAGCTTTGGACACAAACCCGCCGCAGCCCTCCAGGGTCCGGCGGATATAGTCCCGCTGGAACGCCTCGCAGGCCTGGTGGAGGGGGACGGTCTCGCCCCGGGTCCCTTGGCGTCCATAACCACCGGCGTCTGCCCCCAGTTCGGGCGGCGCCAGATCCATCCGGCCGGAAATGGCGTAGCGCTCAATGACATTGCGCAGTTCCCGGATATTGCCCGGCCAGGGGTAGTCCAGAAGGCCCTGCTGCATCTCCGGGGTGAGGGACCGCTCCAGATCATATTTCCGGTTGTTTCGATCCAGAAAAAGCCTGGCCAGCGGCAGGATGTCCGCCCGCCGCTCCCGCAGCGGCGGCAGGAACAGCGGCATGACATTCAGCCGGTAATAGAGGTCCTCTCTGAATTTATGCTCCGCCACCATCCGCTTCAGGTCCCGGTTGGTGGCGGCGATCACCCGCACATCCGTATGGACCATTTTGGTACCGCCTACCCGCATCACGTCGCCGGTCTCCAGCACCCGCAGCAGTTTGGCCTGCATGGACAGGGAGAGCTCACCCACCTCGTCCAGAAACAGCGTTCCCCCGTCCGCCATTTCAAACAGGCCCGGTTTGCCGGAATTTCTGGCGCCGGTAAAGGCCCCCCGCTCGTATCCGAAAAACTCCGACTCCACCAGTTCCGCCGGTATGGCCGAGCAGTTTACCGGTACAAAGGGCTGGTTGGTGCGGTTGCTGTTGTGGTAGATATAATTGGCCAGCACGTCCTTTCCGGTTCCTGTCTCGCCGCAGATGAGCACCGTGCTGTCCATTCTGGCCAGATAGAGGGCATCGCTAAAGGCCGCTTTCGCCGCGGGAGAATCAAATACCAGCCCTTTCGCCGCCCCCTGCCGGGCGTCCAAATACTCGGCGATGTCCTTGTAGTTTTGAAAACTGCTCCGCTCCATATCCACATACTGGGAAAACGCAGCCAGCATACGTTTGGGAATGGAAAACTGTGCGCTCAAAACCACCTCGCCCTGTTCATCAAAAATGGGCTCGATATGGGTAAACAGCTCCTCCCCCCAACGGCTGACATTGTAGGCGTTAAACGGCTGTTTCTTCTGGTAGAGCTCCTGCGAGACCGAGCGCAGCCACAGCTTTCGCTCCCGCAGTTCTTCCAGCGTCATGCCCGTCACCTCCTCCTTGGTCATGTGGATGGAGGAAGCCATTTTTTCGTTGACGTACAAAATCTTTTGATTGCGATAGGTCACAAAGATATTTCCGAAATAACTGTCCAATACCCGCTCGGCGTACTCTGCAAATTCTCTGGGATATCGCTCGATCAGCTCCTGGATGGTCACTCTCCCAGCCCCTTTGTATCATTTTTACTACATTTTTAGAACCACTTTTGATACATTGTATCATTTTTGGTTCAATCTTCTGTCGGAATCGTATCACAAAACGCCCCATTTCTCAAGGTTTTTTCTGACCACGCCTTCTTTTCCCTATTTGGCACAGTATTTGCTTTTCCATTATGGCAGTTCGGAACCAGAGAAAGGAGGCAGATGCCGCAGCAGAAGCTGCTGGCACAAGTGTGTACCAGAAAAAGAAAACAGGGAGGAATCAAGTATGGAACTTTGGCTGAGTATTGTTGGTTTTCTCGTTGTGCTCGGGATAATCGTATCCATCATGAGCAAAAAGCTCTCCACTATGGTGGCCCTTTCCCTCATTCCCCTGCTGGGCGCCATTCTGGTAGGTGAGTTCTCCAGCATCCCGGCCTTTTTGTCGGCCGGTATTTCCACCGTGGCAGTCAATGGCGTGATGTTCGTATTCGCCATTCTCTTCTTCGGAACCATGATGACCGCCGGCGCTTTCGACCCCATCGTACGGTTTATCATTCGCTGCTGCCGGGGCAATCCCCTGTACGTATGCGTCGGCACCTATGTTCTCTCCATTGTGGGCCATCTGGATGGCTCGGCAACCACCACGGTGCTGCTGGTGTGCGGCGCTATGGTCCCTATTTATAAGCAGATGCACATGCGGCTGCGGAATCTGGCCTGTATCCTGGCCATGGCCGCCGGTCTGATGAATATCTCTCCCTGGGGCGGCCCCACGCTGCGGGCTTCCGTGGTTATGGAAGCCGATCTGACCCAGTTCTTCCAGCCCATGCTGATACCCATTCTGCTCACCATCGCCGTGGGCGCAATTCCCGTGGTACTGCTGGGCCTGTCCGAAATCAAGCGGCTGAAGGCGGAGGGCTTTGACTACAGCGCCGTGGTGACCCAGCACCAGGAGGCCGAGCTCAGCGAGGAGGAGCGCTCCCTGCTGCGTCCCAAGCTGGTGGTACCCAACCTCATCCTGATTGTGCTGGTGGTGGCACTCATGATCTCCGGCATCCTCACCCCCGGCGCCGCCTTCCTGACCGGAACCGCCCTGGCCTGGTTCCTGAATTACCGCAAGCTGGCCGACCAGCAGAAGATTATCCGCCTCCATGGCGCCAATGTGGTCTTTGTGGTCAGCGCCCTTTATGGCGCCGGCGTCTTGATGGGCGTTCTGACTGAGTCCGGCATGGCCACCGCCATGGCCAATACCCTGGTCAGCCTAATCCCGGACGCCCTCACCCGCTTTGTCCCCTTCCTGGTGGGCGCTTTCGCCGTGCCGCTGTCTCTGGTCTTTGACGCCGACACCTTCTACTATGGCATCCTGCCGGTGCTCACCCAGAGCGCCACTGCCATGGGCATCTCCGGCCAGGGTATCTGCTATGCCGCTCTGGTGGGGCAGCTCACTTTGGGCTGGGCTATCACCCCCCTCACTCCGGCCACCCTGCTGCTCACCGGCATGTGCGATCTGGACCTGGGCGAACATCAGAAGTTCACTATCAAGTTTGTTTGGCCGCTGTCTATCGTACTGCTGATCTTCCTGACTCTGTTCGGACTGATCATCTGACAACAACCGCCTATCACCGAGAAAGGATCTGTTTGACATGAAAAAAATTCGCATCGGCGGCGGCGCCGGCTTTGCGGGGGATCGCGTGGACCCCGCGGTCACGCTGATCCGCGAAGGCAGGCTGGACTACATCATTTTTGAGTGTCTGGCCGAGCGTACCATCGGCCTGGCCCGGCAGGAGATGCTGCTGGACCCCTCCAAGGGCTACAGCCGCCTGCTGGAATACCGGCTGTCCCAGGTACTGAAGCCCGCCAAGGAACACGGGGTAAAGATTATCACCAACATGGGCGCGGTCAATCCCCAGGCCGCGGTGGCCAAGGCGATGGAGATCGCCAGGGAGCAGGGCATCACCGGCCTGAAATTTGCCGCTGTCACTGGGGACAGCGTCTATGAGACGCTGGACGAGTATGGCAGCCAGCCCATTCTGGAGTTTCCCGGCCGTGTGGGGGACTGGAAGGAGCGCATCGTCTCCGCCAACGCCTATATGGGCGCAGAGGGGATCATCGAGGCACTGCGCAATGGCGCCGATGTGGTAATCACCGGCCGGGTATCCGACCCCACGCTGACCCTGGCGCCCCTCTGCTTTGAATACGGCTGGACGGCCGAGAACCAGCGGGAGCTGGGCCAGTGCATCCTGGCCGGTCATCTTCTGGAGTGCGGCGGGCAGGTCACCGGGGGCTATTACGCCGATCCGGGCTATAAGGACGTCCCCGATCTGGATAATCTGGGCTTCCCCCTGGTGGAGTTTGACGAGACCGGCCACTTTGTGCTGACCAAGGTGGAGGGAACCGGCGGTCTGGTGTGCGTGGATACCTGCAAGGAGCAGATGCTCTATGAGATCCATGACCCCACAGCTTACTTTACCCCTGACGCCATCGCGGACTTCTCCCAGGTGCGCTTTACCGCCGATGGTAAGGACCGGGTATCCGCCTGGGGCGCCACCAGCCACGGCGTGCCGCAGACGCTGAAGGTCAACGTATGCTACCGGGACAGCTTCATCACCGACTGCGAGATCAGCTACGGCGGCAGCAACGCCCTGGAGCGGGCCCGGCTGGCCGGAGATGTGTTCCTGAAGCGGCTGGATCGTCTGGGCGTCCAATACAGCGAGACTCGGGTGGATTACATTGGCTACAACTCCCTGTACCGGGATAAGATTGGCGCTCTGCTCTGCAGCGCGCCGCCGGGAGAGGTCCGGCTCCATGTGGCGGTTCGGACGGACGACCGCGCAAACGCGGTCAAAGTCTCCAACGAAGGCGATTCCATTTACACCAACGGGCCGGCCGGCGGCGGCGGAGCCACCATGCATATTTCGGAGATCATTTCGGTGTTCTCCTTCTTCCTACCCCGGGACAAGGTAAAGCCCCAGGTCACATATGAGGTGATTTGATATGAAGCTGAAAGAGATCTGCCACTCCCGCACCGGAGACAAGGGGGATATCTCCAACATCTCCCTAATCCCCTGGAATGAAGCGGACTATCCCATGCTGAAGAAAAAGGTAACCGCCCAGCGGGTCAAGGAATATTTCTCCGATATCTGCAAGGGAAGTGTAACCCGCTATGAGGTGGACGGCATCTGCGCCTTGAATTTCGTCATGGAGCAGGCCCTGGGCGGCGGCGTGCTCCGGAGCCTGGCCATAGACAAGCACGGAAAGGCCCTGAGCTCCGCCCTGTTGGAGATGGAGGTGGAATAAATGTTCCGCTTTCAGCCCGGGCGCACCTATCAGATGCCGGTTCACTTCGGCCCCTGCTGCGGGCCCAGAAGCGGGCCCCTGGGCGAGCGCTTTTTTGCCGACGGGCCCCAGACCAGCATCCAACATTCCCTGGTCTACGAGACCTCTCCCCAGCTTCTGGAGCACTTTCTTCCGGAAGGTTTCTCCCTCAGGAGCCCCCATGTCATCGTCACTCACAAAATGCACCGCGATCTGCCCTGGCTGGCAGGACGGGGCTATAATGTGGTCACCTTCAACACCCCCGTTACCTATCACGGACAGAATGAGACCATAACGGGGCGCTACCAGCTGGCCATCTGGGAAAACCACGCCGACCCGATCCTCTGCGGCCGGGAGCAGCTGGGCTACTCCAAGCTATACGCAGAGATTGAAGATCTCCACACCTTCCGGGAGTGGTCCAGCACCCAGCTCTCTTCCTGGGGGTTCCCCTTTCTGGAGCTGCGCTTCCGCAGGCAGCAGCCCCCTGCCGGGGAAGACGCACTTCTTCCCTTCGTCTCCGATCCGGAAGACCAGGGGCTGCTCCACTACAAATACATTCCCCACACCGGTGACGGCTTTTCCTCTGCGGACACAGCCTATGTCACCCTCTCCCCCAGCGGCTTTGTGCCGCCCGAGGGGCTGCCGCCTCTCCCTCCGCCGGAGCGCCACTGGTGCACCGGCTCTCTCTCCTGGCAGATCCCCTCCTGGGAGGATATGCCCACGCAGTACCATGTGGTACAGGGATTGGCCGCCCTGCCTGTCCTGCGTATTCTGGGCGGCTGGGGCGCCAAGTTGAAGCATTATAACGACGTGTATGACCAGCGCCCCGTTCTTTGATTCGCTTTCTTTCATTTCTCTCTTATCTATGCAAAAGGAGCACCGCCAAATCGCGGTGCTCCTTTTGCATGTATCCATATAACATTTGCTCAGCCGCCCAGGTAGGCTTTCTTCACGGCCTCGTCGGCCAGCAGCTCCTTGCCGGGGCCGGAGAGGGTAACCCGTCCGGTCTCCAGCACGTAGCCCCGGTCGGCCACACTGAGGGCCATCTGGGCGTTCTGCTCCACCAGCAGGATGGTGGTGCCCATCTTGTGCAGCTGCTTGATGATATCGAAAATCTGCTCCACCAGAATGGGGGCCAGACCCATGGAGGGCTCATCCAGCATCAGCAGCTTGGGGTTGGACATAAGGGCCCGGCCCATGGCCAGCATCTGCTGCTCGCCGCCGGACAGGGTGCCCGCCACCTGTCTCCGCCGCTCCTTCAGCCGGGGGAACTGGGCGTACACCTTTTCCATGTTGGGGGCGATGGTGGAGGCGGGCTGGGTAAAGGCCCCCATCTCCAGGTTCTCCTCCACCGTCATCTGGAGGAACACCCGTCGGCCCTCGGGTACCTGGGCCAGGCCGTGGGCCACCAGCTTGTCGGGGGGCACGCTGCCGATGTCCTTGCCCATGAACTCGATGGAACCGGTGCGGGAGCGGAGCAGGCCGGAGATGGTCTGCAGGGTGGTGGACTTGCCGGCGCCGTTGGCGCCGATGAGGGTGACGATCTCGCCGTCGTTGACCTCAAAGGACACGTCCTTGATGGCGTGGATGGCGCCGTAGTAGACGTTGATGTTGTTGACCTTCAGCATGGCCTCAGCCCTCCTTCTTCTGGCTGCCCAGGTAGGCCTCCACCACCTTGGGGTTGGCCTGGATCTCGGCGGGGGTGCCCTTGGCGATGACCTGGCCGAAGTTGAGCACGCAGATGCCCTCGCAGATGCCCATGACCAGGTTCATGTCGTGCTCAATGAGCATAATGGCGATCTGGAAGGTATCCCGGATCTTCAGGATGTTCTCCATCAAATCGGCGGTCTCAGAGGGGTTCATACCCGCCGCCGGCTCATCCAGCAGCAGCAGGGAGGGGTTGGTGGCCAGGGCCCGGATGATCTCCAGCCGGCGCTGGGCGCCGTAGGGCAGGCTGCCTGCCTGGTGGTTGGCCAGGTCCTGCATGTCAAAAATGCTCAGCAGCTCCATGGCGCTCTCATGGGCCAGCTTCTCCTTCTTCCAGTAGCCGGGCAGGCGGAGCACCCCGCTCCACATGGGGTAGCGGATCTGGTTATGGAGGCCGATTTTCACGTTGTCCTCCACGGTGAGCTTGTCGAACAGCCGGATGTTTTGGAAGGTACGGGCGATACCCGCCTTGTTCACCTGCACGGTGTTCATGCCGTGGGTGTCCTTGCCGTCCAGCAGGATGGTGCCCCGGGTGGGCTGGTACACCTTGGTCAGCAGGTTGAATACCGTGGTCTTGCCCGCGCCGTTGGGGCCGATGAGACCGGCGATCTCGGTGCGGCCCACGGCCAGGTTGAACTCGTTGACGGCGGTGAGGCCGCCGAAGTCGATGCCCAGGTGCTGGCACTCCAGAATGGGGGGCTTATCCACGTCCCGCTCCGGGACGATGGAGTGGCTGGGCACAGGCACCATCTTGGTGGGCTGTCTGTTTTTGAGCCGCTCGTTCACTGTACCGCGCCTCCCTTCTGGGCTTCTTCCTTCCTGGCCTTCCGGCCGGCGAAGGTAAACACGCTCTTGAGCATGGGGTTGTTGGTGACCAGCATCACCAGGATCAGGACGATGGCGTACACCAGCATCCGGTACTCATCCAGATTGAAGTTGCGCAGCAGCTCGGGCAGATAGGTGAGGAAGGCGGCGGCGATGATGGAGCCGCGGATGTTGCCGATGCCGCCCAGCACCACGAACACCAGAATCAGGATGGAGGTATTGAAGTCAAACTTCTTGGGGGCCATGGAGGAGTAGTTCATGGCGTACAGCACGCCGGCGGCGCCCGCCAGCACGGCGGAGGTGACGAAGGCCATCAGCTTGTACTTGGTGGCCCCGATGCCCACGCTCTCGGCGGCGATGCGGTTGTCCCGCAGGGCCATGATGGCCCGGCCGGAGCGGCTGTTGATCAGGTTGAGGGCGATGGTCAGGGTGATGAGCACCAGGATAAAGCCGGCGGTGAAGGTGGCCAGCTTCACGTTGGTGGTAAAGCCCATGGGCCCCTTCAGGATGGACTTGCCCCCCTCGGCCAGGTTGAGGGCCATCTCATTCTGCAGGGAGAAGTGGAGGCCGTTTTCATCCACGCCCACATAGAGCACGTTGAAGATGTTGCGGATGATCTCGCCGAAGGCCAGGGTGACGATGGCCAGATAGTCGCCCCGGAGCCGAAGCACCGGCACGCCCACGATGACGCCGGCCACACCGGCCAGCACCGCCCCCACCACCATGGCGATGGCCAGACGGAGGCCGTCGTTGGGGATGCTGTTCTGGAGGGAGAGTGCGGCCACCACGCCGGAGAAGGCGCCCACGCTCATAAAGCCGGCGTGGCCCAGGCTCAGCTCGCCGGAGATGCCCACCACCAGGTTCAGGGCGATGGCCATGACCACGTAGGCGCAGATGGGCACCAGCTGACCCTGGATGGAGGGGGACAGCAGGCCGCCGGCGTTGCAGATCTGGAGGATCACAAAGGCGGCGATGACAATGCCGTAGGTGATGCAGTTGTTGACCAGCCGCTTGCGGTCGGGAGAAAGTTTTTTCATATCCGCCACCTCACACTTTCTCGCGGATGGTCTTGCCCAGCAGGCCCGCGGGCTTGACCAGCAGCACGATGATGAGCACGGCGAACACCACCGCGTCGGAGATGTTGGTGTTGATCACCTTGGCAAAGGTCTCGATGATACCCAGCAGGATACCTCCCAGCATGGCGCCGGGGATGGAGCCGATGCCGCCGAACACGGCGGCGGTAAAGGCCTTGATGCCGGGCAGGGAGCCGCTGGTGGGGATCAGGTTCTTGTAGCTGGAGAAGAGCAGGGCGCTGGCGATGGCCGCCAGGGCGGAGCCGATGGCAAAGGTCATGGAAATGGTGCGGTTGACGTTGATGCCCATGAGCTGGGCCGCCGCCTTGTCCTCGGAGCAGGCCCGCATGGCCTTGCCCATCTTGGTCTTGCTGGTAAACCAGGTGAGGGCCAGCATGATGACGATGCAGGCCAGCACGGTGACCAGGGACACGTAGGTGATGTTCACCCCTTCAATGGGCAGGGAGCCCTCGGGGATGACGGAGGTAAACACCTTGGGGTCGGCGCCCCACAGCAGCAGGGCGGCGTTTTGGAGAAAGTAGCTGACGCCGATGGCGGTGATGAGCACTGCCAGGGAGGAGGCCTGCCGCAGGGGCTTGTAGGCCAGCCCTTCGATGACCACGCCCAGCACGGTACACACCACCACGGCCAGCAGGATGCCCACAATGGGATTCAGCCCGAAGCTGCCGGTGGCAAAGAAGATCATGTAGGCGCCCACCATAATGACGTCGCCGTGGGCAAAGTTCAGCATCTTAGCAATGCCGTACACCATGGTATAGCCCAGGGCGATAATGGCGTAGACGCTGCCCAGACTGATGCCGGTGATCAGATTGTTGAGGAAGCTCAAACCATTCACCTCTCTCTGTATTTTCGCAGACACGCTGTATGGCAGAAACATCAGCGGCCCCGCCGGGCTGCGGATGTGTCCGCCATACAAAGGGATAACATGGGGAAAAGCGGGCTGCCGGGCGCGCCGGCAACCCGCTTTCATTCCTATGTCAGCGGACGCTGATGAACTTACTGGGTGACGTACACGCCGCCCTCGACCTTGACCACCACAGGGGCCTTGGAGACCTCGCCGTTGGCGGACCAGGTCATGCCGGTGCCGGTCAGGCCGTCCACGCTGAAGTCAGCAGAGGTGAACTGGGCGATCAGGGCCTCGCAGACGTCCTGGGGGCTCATGTCGGCGGTGATGCCGGCGGCGGTGCAGGCCTCATAGATGGCGTACATGCAGTCGTAGCCGTCGGCGGCGAACTGGTTGGGAATGCCGCCGTAAGCGGACTCATACTCGCTGACGAAGGTCTTGGTGCGCTCGTCCTCGCCCCAGGCGTTGAAGGGGGTCATGAGCATCAGGCCCTCGGCCAGGGACACGTCAAAGCCCTCCAGGTCCAGGATGCCGTCCATACCGTCGCAGCCGAAGAAGGTGGGCTCATAGCCCATGCTCTTGGCCTGGGACAGGATCAGGGAGGCGGGAGTGTAGTAGATGGGCATGAACACCAGGTCGGCGCCGGCGTCCTTGGCGGCGGACAGCTGCACGTTGAAGTCGGTGTTGCTGTCGTCGGGGAAGGTCTGCACGGCAACCACCTCCAGGCCGATCTCGTCGGCGGTGGCCTGGAAGGCGTTGTAGATGCCGGTGGAGTAGGCGTCGCCGTTGTTGTAGATCACGGCCACCTTGGTACCCAGGTTGTTATCCTTGATGTAGTTGGCGGCGGTGATGCCCTGGTTGGGGTCGGTGAAGCACACCTGGAACACGTTGTCCTTGCCCTCGGTCACGGTGGTGGAGGAGGCGGAAGGAGTCAGCTGGAAGTAGCGGGCGGAGTAGGTCTCGGCAGCCACAGCCACGCAGGGGTTGGTGGTGGTGCAGCCGTAGATGATCTGCGCGCCGTCGCCGATGAGCTTGTTGTAGGCGTTGACAGCCTTCTCGGTGTCGCCCTCATCGTCCTGGAAGTCCAGGGAGAACTGCAGGCCGCCCAGAGCGTTGATCTCCAGGATGGCCACCTCGGCGCCCTGCTTGGTAGCCAGGCCGTACACAGCGGCGGAGCCGGTCAGGGGGCCGATGCCGCCGATCTTGATGGTGCCCTCGGTGGAGCCGGTTTCGGTACCGGCAGGCGTGGTCTCGCCGCTGCCGGGGGTATTGGCGGAACCCTGGTCGCCGTTGCCGCAGCCGGACAGCATGGAAAGGCACAGAGCACCCGCCAGCGCAAGAGACAGGATGCGAAGCTTCTTCATGGTAATTCCTCCTTCTTAGAAGTTGTTGACAATTATATGCGGTTCACCCGAAATTGTCAACCTAAAAACTGCACAATGGCCGCCTGTGCCAGGCGGCCATTGTTGGAAATATGAACAATTTGTGAATCAGACTCCGGTTTTTACACGATCAGCCCGCCGTTGGGTGCCAAAACCTGGCCGGTGACAAATTTTGCGCCGGGAGAGGCCAGATACCACAGGGCCTCCGCCACGTCCTCCGGCCTTCCAATAACCCCCATAGGGGTCTCCTCCGCCAGCGCGGCCAGGTCCTCCGGCCCCAGATTGGCGTTCATCTCGGTGTCAATCACCCCGGGGGCCACGCAGTTTACCGTAATCCCAGAGGGCCCCAGCTCCTTGGCCAGGGCCTTTGTCATGCCGATCACGGCGGCCTTCGCCGCGGAATAGGCCACCTCGCAGGAGCCCCCCACCTGCCCCCACATGGAGGATAGGGTGAGAATCCGCCCCTGTTTCCGGTGGATAAAGTGGGGCAGGGCCGCCCGGATGGTATAGAACATCCCGTCCACGTTGACGGCGAACATCCGCCGCCAGTCCTGGTCGGTCAAATCGCCAAATAATTTCTGCTGGGCAATCCCGGCGTTGCATATCAGAATGTCAAGTTGACAAAATTTATCCAACACATTGTCAACCATATTCCTGACCTGCTCCGGGTCGGACACATCCGCCTCCACCGCCCAGCCGCCAATTTCCGCCGCCAGGGCCTCCGCCCGTTCCTGGGAGCGGCAGTAGTTGATCACCACCTTGTCTCCCCCGGCGGCAAACCGCCGGGCCGCCGCCGCCCCGATTCCCCGGCTGCCGCCGGTAATGAGCACCACACGCTGCGCCATCTCTCATACTCCTTTCAGCCAGTCCACGCACAGGCCGTGCCAGGCGGCCGCGTGGGGGTTGTAGTGGGTCTGATCCCGGGCGCTCTCCCGGTCGGCCAGCCCCATGGCATGGGGTCCCCGGGCAAAGAGGTGGAGCTCCACCGGCACCCCCGCCCGTTTCAGAGCAGCGGCGTAGTCCAGGGTGTTCTGCACCGGCACCGTGGCGTCCTCCCCGGTAGCCCACAGGAAGGCGGGCGGGTGATCGCTCCCCACCAGCCGGTCCAGCCGCAGCTCCTCTTCCCCGCCCAGCGGGGCGATGTAGCGCATGTCGTTCACCACCGGATAGCCCAGAATGGCGGCGTTGGGCCGCGCCTGCTCCGGGGTCAGGCCCAGCCGCTCCCCCAGCAGGGGGTGGTCCCACAGGCAGGACAGGCAGCCCGCCAGATGCCCTCCGGCGGAGAAGCCGCATACCGCCACCCGGTCGGGCCGGATGCCCAGCTCCCCGGCGTGGGCCCGGAGCCAGGCCAGAGCCGCCGCCCCCTCCAGAAACTGTTGGGGCCAGCTCTGGGGCAGCAGGCTGTAGGACAGCACAAAGGCCTGTACCCCCGCCGCCAGAAAGGCCAGGGCCACCGGCTCGCTCTCCGCCGGGGCGATGCGCTCATAGCCGCCGCCGGGCAGGATCAGCACCCCCCACCGCGCTCCATCATCCGCCAGCAGCCCGGTGCGGCTCCGGCAATAGGCCTGCAGCCCCGCCCCGCCGTCCAATGCCGGGTGGAACTGCTTGGCAAATATCTGAAAACCGTTCATGTTTTTCCCCCAAGCCCCTGTTTTAACCTTACATCTGCCAAGCTGAAGTTTTTTAAAAAGAGAACAGAAAAAAGTATTGACAGATCCCGTTTTTCCGGGTATAATAATTTACGCTGTTCGGACGATTAGCTCAGCTGGTAGAGCATCCGCTTGACGTGCGGGAGGTCACAGGTTCAAGTCCTGTATCGTCCACCATAGGAAAGCCCTAGAGTCTCAACGGTTCTAGGGCTTTTTTGCTGTCTAAAAATGAGGTTTGACCCTTTAATTGACCCTTTACAGATTCAAAACGCCTTTTATGAACCCCTCCATGCGCTGGGCGCTGTCCTTCTTCATCTGTTCCGTGACATGGCCGTATACATCCAGGGTAAATGCCGCCGTGTGGTGCCCCAGGTTGCACTGGACAGTCTTAATATCGTCCCCCGCTCGAAGGGATGCCACGGCAAAGGTGTGGCGCAGATCGTGAAACCGGGTGGACGGGGTGCCCATCTGGGCCACAATGCGCTTGAAACAATCGTACACGGTTCTGTAAGAGAGATACCCGCCTGTCTCATTGGTAAACACCATCCCGGAGTTCTCCCACAGCGGGCCCATTTTTAGTTGCTGTTCCGCCTGTCTCGCCTTTTGAGAGCGGAGCAGCTTCATCACCCAGGGGGCGGGGGTGATGGTGCGGGGCTTGTTATTCTTTGGCGTGGTAATGTAGTAGGCCCCACCCTTTTTCTGTTCCCGGCGGAGCTGGCGCTTGATGGTGATGGTGCCCTTCTCAAAGTCCACGCAGTCCCACATGAGCCCCAACACCTCCCCTTCCCTCATGCCGGTAAACAGGGCCACCTTATAAAGGAGTTCGTGCCGGTGCCCCTCTATGACCTTTAGGAAGGTTGCTATCTGTTCTTCATCGAGCGGGCTTATCTCCTTTTTTTCCACCCTGGGGAGGGTGCAAGCGTCCGCCGGATTGAAGCGGATATATCCCACCGCCACAGCCCGCTGGAGTGCCTTGTGGAGGATGCCGTGGATGTTCTTCACCGACTTTGGGGACAATACCTTGCCCCCTTCCCGCTCGATGCTCAGGCTATTGTAAAAGCCCTGAATAGTGTGGGTGTTCAGGGCCTCCAGCTTCACCGCCCCCAGGGCTGGCTTGATGTATAGCCGTATCTGTTCCCCATAGAGAAAAGCGGTGGAGGGCTTCACGCCGCCCATATAGTTCGCCATCCAAATGTCCAGCCATTGGCCCACCGTCATCTTGCAGGGCTCCTTATAGGTACCGCTGTCAATGGCGGTGGTAAGCTGGGCCAGCTTCTTCCTCACTTCCTGCTGAGTGGCCCCATAGACTGACCGCTGTATCTGTTTCCCGGTGCCGGGATTACGGCCCACCGTATAACGGGCCTCCCATCGTCCATCCTTCCGCAGGCGGATCGTCCCGGCCCCCTGGGCCCCTCTGGTGTTGCTCTTTCTCGCCATTGCAATTCCTCCCTGAAATTGATAGAATGGGAGGGCAGTAGGCCGTCAAAGTTTACTGCCCTTTTAGCCGTCCCTGGTGTTCGCAGCACCGGGGGCGGCTTTTATATATCTTTTAGTGATATATGTTTTGCATCGCTGTAAAAAATGCGCTTAAATGCTTCTGTGGCCTCACGCTCACATATTCTTTTCAGCTCTCCGCGATGGATGATGGTATAAGAAGTACCCTTTAGATATTCTTCCACCTTATTTAAATCTTTTTCTGGTAGAGATTTTGTATCTGGAGTATTTCTAACTGCAAAAAAAGATGTCATATACGAAATAAGTGTCTTAAATGGAGATGACGTAACCATAAAATTTATGGTTTCAATTTCCGCATGACTCATTTTTGTGAATATAGCCATGACATCTTCACATAGCCCTGTCTGTTTACATATTTCCTGAACAGTAACATTCGTGGACTTTGTGTTACTTAGCCCAAGTAGCCAATCGGATGATACACCAAAATACATAGCTAAGCTTGAAAGGGCTTTCCAATCTGGTGACGATGACCCATCTGCATAATATCCAATGGCCTGTCTGCTTTTGCCGATGTAATCAGCCAAGTCTTGCTGAGTTGTATCTGTTTCTTCCATAATTTGCCTTAATCTTACAGGAAATACATCGTAATAGTTATCCGACTTAGTTTTACGTTTGCGTGGCATAATTTTCTCTCCTTGTAATGCAAGTAAAATTTGCACTTCAATTATCTTAGCCATTTTTTATTGTAATTGTTATTGTTGTTTGCTATATTTATAGCATAAGCAATTAAAAATTGCAACAATAATTTGGGGAGGTGCAAAATGAAAAATCAAGAGATCAGACGCGCAGCGGTAGCATCTAGCGTGAAGCTATGGCGGATTGCAGATGCTTTAGGGATTACAGATAGCAGTTTTTCCCGTAAACTCCGCAAAGAATTGCCCCAGGAGGAAAAAGAAAAGATTTTCTCCATCATCCAGCAGCTTGCTAAGGAGGTGATGTAATGGCCGACAAGTTGACCCCCCTGGCTGTGTCCCCGGCAGAGTGCGCCCGTCTGCTGGGTGTAAGCAGACCAACAATATATACCCTTATCAATCAGGGTGGCTTTCCTTCTTTCAAGTTGGGTACCCGTACCCTCATTCCTGTGGATGGCTTGCGGGAATGGATTTCCAGCCGAACAGAAATAGAGGTGAAGCAATGAGAAAGAGCAAAAAGAAAGCCCGCCATGCTGGTAGCGCAGCAAGGCAGGCAGATGTGGGAAATGCTGTGACGGGCAATATCCCTTTATTAGATTGTACCACGCCGAGCCAACCGGCGCAAGCATCAGTTTTCGAGCAGCTCTCACGGGGCGAGGAAAACGCTATCCGATCCACAGAGCTGTCCCGTCTATGTGGGTTTAAATCAGTGCGAGAATTGCAATCGGCCATTGCAAAGGAGCGGGAGGCCGGGGCGTTAATCCTCTCCACCTGTCAGCATGGTGGCGGGTATTACCGGCCAGCTGACGGCGAGGACGGAAAACGGGAGATTAACGCTTTTGTCGGGACATTGGCGAGTAGAGCATTAAACACGCTCAAAGCCATAAAAGCGGCCAGACGTGAGCTTAAAACTATTGACGGGCAGGTCACTATTGACCAGATAGAGGCGGCGCTAATGGCCGTCGTCAATACCCATGATGATGGTACCCTGTAGGGGGGTGTTCCAATGCCACGACGCAAGTCCGTCACCAACTGCGCTATCCCATTTTGGATGAGCGCAAAGCCCGATTGCAAAGAGAACAGATTTATCCAGGCGGGCAATTCCCTCCTGCTGTCGCCTGAGTTCCACAAATTATCAATGGGTGCAAGGTATTTGTACCTCTGTACAGCGATGGAAGCCGGAGGACGGCGCAACTTTACATTTCCTCAGTCCTCCGCTATAAAGTACAGCATAAACCCCCGTTCCATGCGGCGCTATCTCCAAGAGCTGATCTCCGCAGGCTTTATTGAGGTGGAGAGCAGCGGACGATGGACAAGGGAGAGTAACCGCTATCTCTTTTCGACTAGGTGGAGGAGCCACCAGACGGCAGGTATTTAATCCCCTCCCCTGGCTATATTTATAGTATATCCATGACATTTTGTCATAGTCAAAACAAGCGGTTACTTCTCACTGCTATGACAATCTGGCACAGTGTAACCCCGGCAATCACCCCTAGACTGTGCCAATCTGGCATACATAACACCCCTATACTATGACAATCTGTCATAGCCAAAAAGACGTTTAAAGGAGAGATCAGAATGATATACGCAACAGACGGCACAGACCGCATCCAGATCACCAATTATAACATCGAGGCCAGGTGTCCCAAGTGCGGGAGATTCCACGAAATCGACCTAATTGATATTCTAGATGAAACTGACACGATAGACCTGGCGTCCATCAAGGTATTTTGCCCGGAGTGCAGCCAGCGCTACATGGAAAGCGAGGATATGTAACATGAGCAAGATCGACCAGAGCACACTTACCCGCCTACTGGGTAACAGCTTGCAGCAGGAGGTTGAGTCCCAGCAACGGATGGATGCCACCGTTGCAAGGATCATCGGCAGCGGCCCAGCCGTAACTGACCAATACAAGATAGCACCCCAGCCGGGTCACGGGCCTGGAATGTACCAGCCCAGGGCACGGGCAACCGGGCAAGACCTGGTGAGCCTGTTTATCCCCGCTGATTCCTTCGATGTATTGGAGTACAAGGACTTCCAGCGGGCCAGAGATCAGGCCATTAGCTGGCTCCGCAGTCATCGCTACCAGGTGGAGGATGCTCAAAAACTGTGCTGGGGGCCATCGTTTGAGCTGGACAGCTCCCCGCTGGCGTATCGGGACGACACAGGCAGGGCGTGGTATAACTGCTCCATCGACACCGAGCAGGACTATCTGAGGGCCAGGGTCACGGCAAGCTACTAACCGCAGCGAGGGGTGGGGCGCAACCAGCTCCCCCCCCCTCTTGCTATGGGCGGGGGTGGTTTTCAAGTGGGCACTTTATGAATATTAAATCGAAAAAGAGTGTAGTACCGCACCCCCTATTATTCACCCTTGAATATCTCAATAAGTTGTTATATAATTGATTTGCGTTCAAAATATCACTTCCTTTTTCTCAAAATGAATAGCGCAGGAAAGGTTTTGCCACTCCTGCGCTATTCATATTTATTCATTTATTTATGTATATTATTCATGGAATGTGCAACTTTTATGCGGCTGACCTTTATAGGCTGTGCCGCAAGGACAATCTCAATGCTCTTTTCTTCGCCGGGGCAAATACTTCCCACGGCATAATCCCCATAAGCATCCAACTCCAGGGCGGTAAACGGACTATGCTGGAACACGCTCCCATCCCAAACAAGGTATATCTCCTTTGTGTTCGGCAGCAGAGCCAGCACGTCCTTTACTGTTACTTTCATGTTGCTTCCTCCCAATTTAGTGTATTTAGGGTATTTAGTGACGGGATGGGGGGACGACAAATCACCGCCCCCCATTGACCCTTACCGGCCTAACGTGCTATACTGTGAGCCGGGGGTAGGGTTTAGCCTTTGGGCCAGACGGTCTTTATGGCTTCTCTGAGGGTGGCATACCGTTCCCCACGGTAATACCAGTACCCATTTTGATACCTCATACCCTGTACCCCCCCTTCTGCCGCCTTGCCTGCCCTCACAGGTGAGGCGGCGTTTTTTGTCCATATACAGGCTT
>NZ_NFIQ01000045.1 GCF_002159455.1 Flavonifractor sp. An306 | reverse complement strand
CTGCCGTTTCTGCCAATCCGCGCACAGCACTGTGTTCATTCTGTTGGTAATCAACAGTTTGAACACGCTTTTTTCTACACTCCAGGCCAGGTGTTTTCGGACAGTCTGCTCGACTTGCGCAGCGCCTTTCGGTATGCTGTGTTTGCAATATGGCGCAGAAAGGAGCATGCGTTATGAAACAAAAGCCTATTACAAAGTGCCAGTATTGTGGTTCAGAAGATATCGGTGAGGGCTGGCAGCACGGTGAGGGTCTCGTCACCTTTCAGTACCACGGACTTCGCGGAAACAGGCTGAAATACCTGATTTGCCGGAATTGCGGAGCCGTGCTCTATCAGTGCGTGGCAGAACCTCACCGTTTTCCACAGACAAAATAGAGTGCGATATTATATTACCGAAACAAGAAAAAAGACAAGGAAACTCATGTAAAAGATCTAATCGTGGCATGGGTAGTATCGCAGTTTTGCGAGCGGCAAAAGGATTAGAGAGACAAAAAGTTTTAGATAGGTTCATAAACTTAAAAAATTGAAAAATGAGGATATCTTGCAGACTCTAAAATATTGATTGTAATTAAAAAGCTGTAGTGAAACTTCTAATAGATGCTTCTCAATATTCGGCTTTCGGTTTAATGCACCACAATCCATCACCAGCTGCCTGGATTGCTAAAAATAGATCCTCTGCTCGTACTGTTTTATAACCTGCATCTTTAGGACCCGGATCAAGGAGCGTGACTTCGCGTCCTCCCTTTACCACTTCGGTAATTATAGAAACGTGCTGGAAAGTATCCTCTCTACTACTGTATAAGTAGGTGTAGTTAAATCCACAGACTACGGTGATGCCTTTAGCAAGCAATTCTTCAAGTTTATCTATCATAAAAAAGTCATCTATAAAATGAGAAATAGGTATATATTCTTCAATCAAAGGTATATGATTTTTAGAAAAAAAGTTGTTAAGAGTATTTGTCTTAATCTGAGCGCCCCATTTCTTGTGGTCAATACACTCTTGATCAGAAACAATTATCAACTGCTTTGCAATATCATATTGTGTTATGTCCATAAATCCAAAATGCTTAAGTACCATTTCCAGGGTTGCAGGAACACACCAATTTTGTTCCGCTATCACGTTATTAATTACATATTTTTTCATATTGACTTTGAATCTCTTGGCTAAGTTTATCGTGAGGGTCAACCCATGTTGGTGGTTTTATGGTTTTACCCTCAGAGTTATAATGAGGTTTTCCATCTGGCCAAAGTTTGGACATATTTGCATCTTGGACAATTTTAAATAGATTATCTGGTTTTATTCCCATTTCAACAAGGGTTCCTAAAGCAAAATATATTACGTCAATCATAGCATCGGCTTGTTCAACAATCTCGTCTGCCTTAAGGAATTCATTAATTTCTTCTAGCATCCAATCATATCTTTTTCTAGCTCGATCAGGATCCATATAAACTGGATATTTAGCAACAGGATGGCCAAATTTTTCTTGAAATTCCTTTACCATTAGCCATTCTTTATCCATCTTATTCCTCCTCTTTGGGTGAGTAGTAAAACAACTCTTTTTCCTTCATCATAGAAATAATTTTATCAATTTGCGAAGCATCATCTCGATAATAAATATCAGGCTCTCGGTGTTCTGCGGTTGCCTTCTTATTTAACTCATATATGCTTTTCTTTATATCCTCATTAAGATCAAAAAACCTATATAAAGTACAAGCGTGATCTGAAAACTTTTGATCGATATCAGTTTTTCCACTATCAACTCTAAAAAGTACAAATGCGGCATTGGGTGCTTCTAGATGAAAATCTTTGCACCGAGATGCAATTTCAGATAATTCTTCAATTGCGTGAATCAACTGAGAACCACCTGATGTATTACAATCTAAAATGATGCATTTCTGGGAGTGAACTTTTTTCGCCCGCTCTTTTACACCCCAGGAGCCTTCATAATTAATATTAAAGTCACGAGTGGGATCCTCTGTAATAGATACTATCCTTGACTTATCCTCTTTAGATTTAATCATAATAAATTCAGAAGAATAATGTTGAGCAAAATCGATAGCAAAGAGAGGATTTCCGCCCTTAGGTGTAGCAACAATATCAGGTTTGCGGCCATCGGTATTTACAGATGCATACAGGTATGACATTATTGCAACTAGCTTTTTCTTATCGGCATTGTTGTGAGATATTTCCATAGTATTAATATAGTATCTGCTTGCAGTTAAACCAGACCCACCATATTGAATGTGAGTGTCAAAATAAACAATATACTTGGCCAGAAGCGCTATCAAATGCTGGGCTGCATTTTGAGGTGTTATGCCGTTTGTATTCAATGTTTTATCGGAAGAAGATTTTAAATCTTTTTTTATCTCTTCACTCTGTTGGTGAGTAAAGCCAAGTTCTTTTAATCCTTCAGTTATAAGCTGCCGATCATAATTACCATATATAATTTTACCTAAAATTTTGGTTTGACGAGGCACCCAACCTAGCATTGCAAGAATTGCACGAACTGTATCGAGCGCTAAAAGTGCTAGAGCAACATTAGTAAAGAAATCTGCAAGACTCATTTGCCAATTCCGCCTTTTACTAAATACTCAAATAATAAATTGTCTGACTCAAATAAAGAAATACTCCGGGAGAAACAATATTCCTTTATTTGCTCCATTTGCTCGCGCGGTTCCAAGTAATCCCATAATGGCTTGTTCGGTAGCCATGAGACACGCCTCTTAATAGTATCATATTGACTCATAATATACGATCTATAAAAATCTGTATCTTTATTAACGTACAGGCCTCCAATAACGACATATTTCGTTAATTCAGAGTACTTCTCTACGATTGAACAATATTCTTCTCCCGAAATAAATGGCATGACAGGCTTTAAAGTAAGAGAAACTGTTATACCGTTTTCTTTAAATTTACTTGCAATCTCGTATCTTTTCTCATAACTCATTGTATTTGGTTCAATTTCGTTGATCATAGAAACGGTACTTATAGATGACGCATATTTGACCATTCCGCAACCCGTAGATAGAAGCCATTCGTTTAGAGAAAATAAACTTTTTAGTGATTCCTTGGATGGTTCTATCTTGCTTGAAATGCTTACATAGATATATTTGAATTTTTCCGAATATCGCTTTATAGTCTCGTTCATGCCACTTTGCATGAAATAATCTCCGTCACAACACGGATATATTAATATGCTTTTTGAGCCTAACTCGATATCTTCGTTGAAAGCACTTTTTTGATAGTTGCTCCAGGTCGAAAAGCAGTATTTACATCCCGCGCTACACGGAAGTTGAGCCGGACATAATTTCCGCATGAAATCTCCCCCTATATAGTTTAACTCACAAAAAGCTTACCAGAAGTGAAGTATAACTAGTAAATATCTATGTGTAATTTTTAATTATATCAATATATCAGAAGTATATCAAGAAAATAAATTACCTGGAACTTAATAAATGGCAATGACCATACCGGTGCTATTGTTTGTTTTCTGTATAATAAACTTATGAACAGTTCCTCTAGTATGAATTTTAAAATATAAAAGGGGTGCTTTATTTTCTTGGTAATTTATAATGCCAATGTCCGCCCATATGGACTTTTATGAGCTTTTCATCCAAAACTAAACCAGCCAAGGCTCGATTTGCTGTTGCAGCTGATATTCCACACAACTCCCGCACATCAGCGTTCATGATATAGTCGTGGGTCTTCAGGAACTCCTGGATTTTGTTCCAACGGAAGGTTGCCTTGTCCATCTTTCCATCGCTCATTTCGTCGCTCGTTCTGATCGCGTCTATGAGCGATGCCTTGATAGCTGAAAGCATAAACTCAATAAATACCGTAGATTCTCCCGCATTGTTAGAAGTGTTGATGGCGGCATAGTATTCCTGTTGGCGGTCGTGGATGATGGACTCCACCGGGAGCCAAGCAAAGGCTGGATTCCATTTAGAGAGCAAAAGCGTATGCCACAGGCGGCCTACACGCCCGTTCCCATCTGCAAAGGGATGAATCAGTTCCAGTTCATAGTGGAACACACAACTGCGGATGAGCATGTGCACCTCGCTGTTTTTTACCCACTCCAATAATTCCATTACCAGACCAGGTATATATTGGGGCAATGTTCCAAAATGCAGGACGTGCCCTTCACTGTCTACCACGCCAACGGGTCGGGTGCGGAACATGCCGGACTCTTCTACTAAACCCCGCGTCATAATACCGTGGGCAGTCAACAGGTCGTCCACTGAATAGGGATCCAGATCCTCTAACCGATCGTAAATCTCAAAGGCGTTCTTGACCTCGGCAATGTCCTTTGGTGGTGCGAGAACGTGTTTGCCATTGAGTACCGCAGTTACTTGTTCCAGAGAAAGCGTATTTTGCTCGATGGCCAGGGAACCATGGATGGTTCGGATGCGATTGGCACGGCGGAGCGTAGGACTTGTGGAAAGGGGAGAGGAGGCAGTCATACGGCCCACCAGCTCGGAAATCTCCGCTACGTAGTCGATGATTTGATTTGTAATTTCAAAAGGTGGTTTTCTATTTTTCATGCAAAGCCTCACAACTGTAGATGTTTAACTCTATTATACCACGCATCACTCATTTCATCAATCAAATGAAGAGATGATCCACTACTATATGAAATAAATGCTTATAAGATTACGCGCCGTTTTGCTGGCCTTACTGGCCAACAGAACGGCGTTTGTGTTTCATCGAAAGTTAGAAGAATCATCAGACCAAGGAGGTTAGAAAGATGAACAAAGAACTGTACTTTAAAGAACTGGGAATTGCCCTGGGCCGCTCTGGTTTCACCTCGATGCCCGAGCGAGACGGTTCCCTCCCTGTGGAGTATGAAAGCCGGCCGTTGTGTCGGGTTGATGCAGGCGGCAGTGTTTTCTACAACCAGGATGATGTGAATACTTTGGAGCGAGAGTCAGCCTGCAGAAGGGTCACATATTCAGCCGCTATTGTCCTGGAATACATGACACTGTTGGCGCAAGCGCCCGTTCTCCATGCGGCTGGGTTGAACGAGCCATATAGGGTGCTGGCCGAGTTCAACGGTACGGTATTGGCTGGATGGCAGACAGGGCACGGGGCTAAATTCGTCACCTGGGACTGGGATTTTAACCACGCCGGTCTCAACCAAGGCCACTACTATGAAGGGAACTATTCTGAGGCAAAGGGAGACTTTGCGGTTCGGTCAGGGCTTGTTCCCCGCGAGCAGCAATTTACGCCAGAGCAGCTTAGTCCCGGTGATTACCAGGGATATCTGTACTGCTATGATAAGCAGCAGCAGGAGCTGGCCCATCAGGTAAAGCTGGTAGGCCGGGTGACCTATGCAGATGGTACCAAGCAGGAGTTTACAGACCCACAGCAGTATCTCCGAACCATCAGAGAGGAACTGCCGTAGTGTTCTGTATCAAGGGCTTGGAAAATGCGGCTCAGAACCTGAGAGACACCCTGCTGTTCAGTGTGCTGGCCTATATGTCTGACCAGCTGCTCACCGCCGGCAACACGGTGGCCGCCATTGATGAGCTGTACCTGTGGCTCACGAATCCGGTGGCAGTCACCTACATCCGCAACTGTCTCAAGCGGGTGCGCAAAAAGGAGTCCAGCATGATTCTGGCCAGTCAGAACCTGGAGGACTTTGACCAGCCGGGCATCCGGGAGCTGACCCGCCCCCTCTTCGCCATCCCCACCCACCAGTTCATCTTCTATGCCGGCTCCTCCGACAAGCGGTTCTATATGGAGAACCTCCAGCTGGAGGAAAACGAGTACGAGCTGGTGCGGCAGCCCCAGAAGGGCGTCTGCCTCTACAAGTGCGGCAGCGACCGGCACCTGCTGGCGGTGCATGCGCCGCCTCATAAAGAGAAACTCTTTGGATCGGCGGGTGGTCGCTGATGACAGCTCCCATTGCGGCTATCGCCAAGGTCGCTGCCGCAGTTCTGTCCGATGAGAGAGGACGCAAAACAGTCGGGTGGGTTTTGGTGGCGATTCTGGCTCCCGTCATTTTGCTTGTCGCTGCCTTCTGCTCCATCCTGGGCGGCTCGGCGGATCACAACAACAGCGTGCTCCAGCTGTGCTTCTCCGGCGGTGCTCTGCCAGCCAATATGCCGGCGGAGTATCGCGTCTATGTGGAAGACATGCAGCACAGCTTTGCGCTTCTGGACGGATACATGGAGACGGTCAACAATATGACCGAGGGTGAAACCGGCCTTGACTCCATACGGGTCAAGGCCATCTTTTATGCTCTGTACTTCGGCGACGAGGTACCCAGCAGCCGGGCCCATCAACAATTCGTGGATTGCTTTGTGACCTATGAGGAGCGCACCCGGACTGTGACCACCACAGACAAGGAGGGCAATGAGGTGGAAACCGAGGAGAGCTATACCGTGGCCATCCCCATCACAGACCTGGAAACCGTGTGGGCAAACATCCAGGCGGCCATCGGGCTCATCGTTACGGAGGAGCACTGCGGCAATGCCGACAGCATTTACAACCTGGTGCGCTACGGCTCCTCCACCGGAACAGAGGACTGGATCCCAGGAGCGGAGGTGCCCTTCATCGGGGCGGATGGGTTCTGCTCTCCTATCGGCTCCGGCTGGGAGAGCCGTGTCACTTCCGAGTTCGGTTACCGCAAGGATCCCTTCAGCGGCGAGACCAGGGGCCACACTGGAATTGACATTGCCGTTCCCACCGGCACGCCTGTCCGTGCGGCTCTGCCCGGCGTGGTCACCACCGCTACCTACAACGCCGGCGGCTACGGCTACTATGTGATGATCGACCACGGCAACGGCATGGTGACCCTGTATGCCCACTGCTCCAAACTGGTGGCCAGGGTGGGCAGCACCGTGCAGGCCGGCGACATTGTGTCCCTGTCCGGCTCTACCGGACGCTCCACCGGGCCCCATCTGCACTTCGAGGTGCGCATCAACGGTCAGCGCGTCAATCCGAGAGCCTATTTACCCGGAAACTGAAAGAGACATTCTACACGAAAGAAGTGGTACGCTTTATGGAAAAGATTGAATTAAAGGTAGCTATAGAGCAGGAGCGTCTGGATGCGCTCCAGTATTTTTTATCCGCCAAGGAAAAGAGCACACCGGAGAAGGAACTGCAGCGTGCATTGGATCAGCTCTATGAAAAATGTGTTCCGGCAGAGATGCGGGAGTATTTGGACAGCAAGCGCAAACCAGTGGCTTCCCGTCCAAGGCCCCGGCGGCCTCCCCGATCCGGCGCAGCAGAAACGCAGCAGCACGCAGACATAGAGGTGCCGGATGAATAGTAACGTGTCAGTGGAGCTGTGGCTCCATCCAGATAAGCTGTCGGCACTGCAAGCTGCCCTGGAACGGGAGCACTCCACCCTGCGGGATCACCTACAAAGCAGTTTGGAGGAACTCTACCGCATCTGGGTTCCCCATGAGCAGAGAGCAGAATTAAGAGAAAAGCTGCGGGAAGAATTTCTGCAGCAGGAATTTCCGCCTGGTTCAAATTTCTGTTGGGCTGCCTATCGGATCATGGAAGGCGGTGAGCTCTGCTGCTGTAAAACCCGGCAGGCGGACGAGCTCCTGGATGCGGCCAGACGGCTGATGCAATACTTGGGCTGTCCGGAGGAGGTGCGGCCCCAGCGGTTTGCAGATACCATTCCACAGAGACTGGAGATTACACCGGATGACTTTGACCAGTTCGATCTGCTGCGCACAGAGAACACGGGCCAGATCTCCGGGGTGTTTGACATCCAGCTGGATCAGGGACTGTTCTCCGCTGTCAACATCCATAGCGGTTGGCACAGCTACCGCGTGGGCGATGTATACGGGGCGGCCTGCTATGGGACACACCGTGGCCGCTCACTTCCGCGCAGACCCCATCAATCGCCGCGAGCTGCGGGCCTATGCGGTGGACGAGGTACTGCGCACCAACGGTCAGATCAGCTTCGATGACGCCCTGGATCTCCAGCGGCAAATTTACTCTGACGAATGAGCCGCGTCCGTTTCATGTCCCCCTACCTGAAGGGCGGACAAAATGCAGCCAAGCTGTCCAACCGTGTCCGTTACATCGCAGCCCGTCCAGGCGTAGAGGTGCTGCCCGATGAGCAGAGAGATCTCCCGGCGACCAAAAAGCAGGAAGCCTATATCCAGCGCATCCTCCGGGACTTCCCCGGTGCGGAGAAGCTGCTGGAGTATGAAGAGTATCGGAAGGAGCCGACCAGAGGCCATGCAGATCACTTCATCCAGCAAGCCTGTGAGGACTTTGTGGAGCCCATGAGCCGGGTGGAAAACTACCTGGACTACGTGGCTCACCGCCCTGGTGTGCAGACAGAGGGTGAACACGGACTGTGGAATGGTGACGGCAAGGTATGCAATCTCTCCCGGGCGGTCCAGGAGGTGGCGGGACACACCGGCAATGTGTGGACGCCGGTGGTGGCGATCCGCCGGGAGGACGCGGAGCGGCTGGGCTACGATACGGCTGAGAGCTGGCGCGCCCTGGTGTGCGCCTGTCTCCCGGAGATCGCCAGGGGCTATAAGATCCCGCTGGATCACCTGCGCTGGTACGCAGCCTTCCACCGGAAGGAGCACAGCGCCCACATCCATCTGGTGCTCTTCTCCACTAATCCCAAAGAGGGCTACCTGACCAAGCAGGGCATCGAACAGGTCAAGTCAGCTTTCGGCCGGCGCATTTTTGAGCAGGACCTGCTCCACGTCTACGAGCAGAAGACGGAGTACCGGAATACCCTTGGCCGGGATGCGGAGCAGGCCATGGCAGAACTGACCGCGGCCTTGAAACACGGTCACTGTGAAAACAAGGTTCTGGAGCGGTTGGTCACGGAGCTGGCCGACCGGCTCCAGCACACCAGCGGCAAAAAGGTGTATGGCTATCTGCCGCCTAAGACCAAGGCGGTGGTGGATGCCATCGTGGACGAGCTGGCAAAGGATGAACGGGTTACCGCCGCCTATGACCTGTGGAACCAGATGCGGGAGGAGGTGTGCCGCACCTACACGGAGCATCTGCCCCAGCGGGTACCGCTGTCCCGGCAGAAAGAGTTCAAATCCGTGCGCAATATGGTCATCCGGGAGGTACTCCAGTTAGGCTGGGATGAACCTCCTCAACGTAATGTGTCACAGCAGAGCAACTTGCCATCCCAGGCACCCAACCAGACGGAGCAGCAAAGAGAGCAGAGTGCGTCTGCTTCCACCCCGCATACGTCAGAGCGGCAGCTCCTGACGCGGCTCCAGGTGGCCGGATGTGTGCTCAACCTGTTTCACAACATGGGGCGTATCTTCCGGGAGCAGTCCGCGGACGATGCTGTACAGCACGGTCTGCACATAGACAGGAAACGCCGCCGGATGCTCCAGGAAAAGCGTATGGCTCTGGGCCACAAGGCAGACGACCACGAAAACATACAGATGAAGTAATCTACCGAGGTGATTCTCTATGGGAACCTACATTCCTTTTACCGACGAACAGAAGGAGCGAGCCAACACCGTGGATCTGGTGGAGCTGCTGCGGCAGCGCGGAGAAAAGCTGCTCCGCTCCGGGCGGGAGTATCGTCTGGAGAACGACCACAGCATTACCGTCCGGGGCAGCGAGTGGTATGACCACGACAGCCGCCAGGGTGGGCATCCGGTCAGCTTCGTCCAGCACTACTACGGTATGTCCTACCAGGAGGCCATGGAGTTCCTGCTGAAGGGCACCTATCCCGTTGCCGGCAGACGGGAAACGGAGCCGCCCAAGCCCTTTGCGCTGCCCCCTCCCCACCAGAATATGCGCCGGGTATACGCCTACCTCATGAAGCAGCGGCAGATCGACGGCGCCATCATCACTCACTTTGCCCGGAAGGGGCTGCTCTATGAGGACGCCCAGTACCACAACTGCGTCTTTGTGGGCACGGACGAGGGTGGCGTCCCCCGCCACGCCCACAAGCGGAGCACCAACAGCCGGGGCAAGTCCTTCAAGGTCAATGTGGAGGGCAGCTGCCCCCAGTACAGCTTCCACCATACGGGGAGAGACAACCTGCTCTATGTGTTTGAGGCGCCGATCGACATGCTGTCGTTTCTGACCCTGTACCCGGATGACTGGCAGGCCCACAGCTATGTGGCCCTGTGCGGCACCGGAGGGCAGGCCATGCACTGGATGCTGGAGCAGAATCAGCACCTGCGGGACGTGGTGCTCTGCCTGGATAACGACGGGCCGGGACAGTCCGCCGCAAAGCGGCTCCAGATAGAATTGCAGGAAGGAGGATACTGCTGTGGTATCCTCCGTCCCGTATATAAAGACTGGAACGAAGACCTGGTGTCTGGTGCGCTTACAGCATCCCCGGCCATGACTGCGGTTCAGAGCTTATGAGCCGGAACTATGACAGCCGCCGCCAAGGGAGAAGTATACCCTTTTTCTGGACCGGGGGGTGGTTCACTGTGGACCGCCCAGAAGGTCACACTGGAAGAATGCTTAAATACAGAGAACAAAAAAGGAGATGAGACCATGATAGATGAAAACTGGATGCTGATTGGACTGCTGGCCCTAGTATTCGGAGCTCTAGTTGCGATTGCCGCCTTCTCCAACCGGGGCAGCCTGAACAGCATTAAGAATAAGACGGTGGGCGACGGCCAGTACGGAACCGCCCGCTGGGCCACGGAGAAGGAGATCCGCAAGAGCTACCGGCGGGTACCCTTCCGACCGGCCCTGTGGAGAAAGGGAGAGCAGCTCCCAGAGATCCAGGGCCTGGTGCTGGGCTGTGTTGGGAAAAAGGACAGGCTGGCCGCTCTGGTGGATTGTGATGACATCCACTGCCTGATGATCGGCGCCTCCGGTGTGGGCAAGACGGCTTACTTTCTGTACCCAAACATGGAATATGCCTGTGCCAGCGGCATGAGCTTTCTGGCCCTGGATACCAAGGGAGATCTGGCCAGAAACTACGGCGCCATTGCCACCAAATACTACGGCTACCAGGTGGCGGTGGTGGATCTGCGCAACCCCACCCGCTCGGACGGCTACAACCTGCTCACCCTCATCAACCACTACATGGATGTGTGCCGGCAAGAGCCGGACAATCTGGCGGCCAGGGCCAGATCGGAGAAGTACGCCAAGATTTTATCCAAGACCATCATCAATCCCGAGGGAGAGAGCTTTGCCCAGAACCAGTATTTCTACGATGCCGCCGAGGGTGTGCTCACCGCGGTCATCCTGCTGCTGGCCGAATATCTGCCGCCCAAGGAGATCGACGGAGCACTCCGGGAGCGGAGGCACATCGTATCTGTGTTCAAGCTGGTGCAGGAACTGCTGGCTCCCAGCATGGCACCGGGGAGAAACGAATTTCAATTCCTCATGGACCACCTGCCGGAGGAGCACAAGGCCAAATGGTTCTCCGGCTCCGCCCTCAACGCCGCGGAACAGTCCATGGCCTCCGTCATGTCCACTGTTCTGGCCCGGCTCAACACCTTCCTGGACAGCGAGCTGGAACAGGTGCTGTGCTTTGACAGCGCCATGGACGCGGAGAGCTTCGCCTCCCAAAAATCCGCCATCTTTCTGATCCTGCCCGAGGAGGATAACACCAAGAACTTCATGGCCGGGCTAATGATCCAGACGTTGAGCCGGGAGCTGTTCTCCGTGGCGGACGAGCACGACGGAAAGCTGCAGAACCGGGTGGTGTTTTTCTGTGACGAGCTGGGCACCATGCCCGCTTTTGACATCCTGCCGCTCTTCTCCGCCGGCCGCTCACGCCGGCTCACCCTGGTACCAATCATTCAGTCCCTGGCCCAGCTGGAGAAGAACTACGGGAAGGAGGGAGCGGAGATCATCCAGGACAACGTGCAGGACACCATCTTTGGCGGCTTTGCCCCCAACAGCAAAACCGCCGAGGCGCTGTCTGAGGCCCTGGGTAACCGTACCGTCATGAGCGGAACCATCTCCAGAGGCAAGAGCGAGTCCGGGCAGTCGCTGCAGATGATCCAGCGCCCTCTCATGACGCCGGACGAGCTCAAAGCACTTCCCAAGGGGAACTTCATCGTCATGAAAACCGGCACCTACCCTATGCGCACCCGGCTGCGACTCTTCCTGGAGTGGGGCATCACCTTTGAAAAGCCATATCAGGTACCGGAGAAGGCTGCCCGGAAAGTGCACTACGCCAGCAAAGCGGAGCTGACCAGTGCCATCTACTCGGCGCTTCCCCTTCTGGCAGGGACGATTGACTACCGTATACCGAAGACGGAGGACTCTGTAATATGAGCTATTTCGATGAGATCTACGGTGACCCGGATCTGAGTGCCAAAGCCAAGCTGCTGTTGGTGTACCTTCATGACCGGGCCGGCAAGAGCGGTGAGAGCTGGTATGCCATAGGCACCATGGCCAGAGAACTCAGCCTTTCTCGCTCGACTATAAAACGAGCCCTGGCGGAACTTGTCAGCCAGGGCCGGGTGGAGAAGTACTCCCGCCTTCGAGAGAATGGTGGGTGTACCTCTAACCAATATCGATTACACAAGAAAAGGGAACTCATCAGTATAGATTGTATATGAACAAGAAATTGAGATAGTGGTAGATATATTGGGCTTAGACCTTGTTTAAAAACTTGAAAGCATCTGTATATAAGAGGTACAAACAAGATTAATAAGGAATGTTAGATTTGAAAGTAAATTGAGTGTTGCAATCCAGCGTGTTCAGATGTTCCACCTAATTTGGGGTGGTCGTTGGTTGCTTTGATTAAAACAATCAAACTGCCAGCGGCCTTTCTTTTTTCGTGAAATTAAGTGCTAGCTCAGTAATAGGAAAGCTCCGACTCATTCTATGAGGACATTATTTCAACGGACAATTCTGCGATCTCCATTGAATTGGTCTGTGAGCGAGTGTACAGCGGAAGTATCCTGGACTGTTTGGCATATGGATTTCTTTCAAAAAATAATTTAGCATAATTAGTTCTTCAAATTCCAGTGGTCATACACATTATCCTTAGAAATCCGCTGAATCATGAACAGGGCCTCCTTTTCTGAAAGCAGGTTGTCCTCAACCAACTCGGCGAAGACCTGTGCACAAAGTTCCCGATAGACATCGGCACAAGCACATGTACTCAGGGGATTAAGTTCATCGCTCCCGAAACCGAAGATTTTATTTATAGGAATTTGCAACAACCATTCCTTCATGAATTGCTTATAGGCAACAGGTGAAAGGATCTGTAACCAAGTAGTATTAATCCACACGTTGTCCATGCTGCGCGCCATCTCACCCAATTCCCTGGCATAGGGCCAGCCGCAGTGTAGCAAGTCAAACTTTACTCGAGGATAGCGGAGGATAGTGTCAGTAAGCAGAGTAGGATTGCTGTTTGGAAGATTAAAACCCATGGAGGATCCAAAGGTTCCGGTGTGAATCTGTACGGGGACATTCAATTCGACAGCCTTGCCCAGCAGATGGTTCTGCAGATAGTCATGAAGTGGACGCATCTCATTATAACTATGTCCAAAGGCCGAACCAAGAGAACCTCGAGGAATGCTGGTAAAAATCTTATCCAGTGCTTTCTCTGCGTCGAACTTGTCCACTAGATCAAACTTTAACTCTCTGTTGAAAGAGGTCAGATGTAACTTAAACCCTTTCATACCACCTTCTCTCACTTCGCTTTCCAGGAACTGATCCAATGCCTCCATATATGTATCCAGAGAATAAATGGGAATCCCAGTTAATTTCTCTAGCAGGTATGGTGTATCCCGAGAGACCGGTTGAGTAAACTGGTCGGTATAAAGTTGTTGTTCCAGAATGTCAGTGGGTGGATTGGAACGTGATCCTCCCAGGGAAACGTTCATCACTCGATCAATCTTGTATGCAGAAAACAGCTCCTTGTAAGATGTTTTCTTCCAGTCAGGCAGTTTCTTTTCAAAAATTTCTACTGTTTCATCGGTAAGATCCTCTGCGCCGAAGAACAGCTTCATTACCCGTCTGGCATGGACGCCAGACCCCATTTTACGAACAAAAGGCCAGTATGGCTTCATAACCTGCCATTTTTCTAGATTGGAGCGGGTATCAGGACGGTAGGGTTCTCCAAAGGATGCATGGAAAGCAGGAACCCCTTCAGTCGGCAGATGTAAATCATCCCTGGACATCCCGGCGCTGATCAAGTCAGGTAGGCAGTATAGGAAAATGTCGGTAATGTCACTGTGACCACTGTGCCACTCTGCTTCTGGCGCCAGATGTGCATGCGCATCGGCCAAATGTGTCTCATCAAGCACAGATTTGTAATACTTATAGATTTCCTGTTTCATTTTTTACCACCTTCCAAAACAATACAAGATTTCATACTTAAATTTTTTCTCTAATTATATCCTCTACCAAAGAGACACATTCAAAAATCATTTTGGCGCAGTGTCGTTGACGGGTTGTCCCCTGTTCACGGGCCTGGCGGATCAAACCTGCGCAATCGGTACAGCCATGTTTCTCACGTATCGTCTGCAGCAAATGCAGAGTCTCATCCTTGCCATATCCCATTCCACCTAAAGCTATCAGCGCTCCGTTAATGGCTCCACAAGTAGAACCCATATGCATACCCCAGCCTAAATTGGTCCCGATGCGCGCAGCGAGTTCCTCACTGAGATTGCACTCCTCTGAGAAAGCAACAATTACTGATTGTGCACAGTTATATGGCTTTCCATTGCTCCAATTAGCTTTTACTTTTTCAACCCTAGTCATGGTTTAAATCACGATCTCCTTTCTGGTATCTCGTTCTGTCACAATTCTGAAATAGTAAACCCCGGAGGCAACTCCTACTTCCGCACCTTAAATTTCGGAAGCAAAAGGCTTATAACAACTCCGATCAATGCGCCAGCAGCTAAAACTATAAAGCAGGCCTTCCATCCCCAGCTTTCTGCAACCGCAGTGGAAATAACGGGGGCCAAGATACCGCCACCGCCACAGCCGATCAGAATGTTTGCGCCAAACATGCGTCCAGCTGCGTCTTCGTCCTGCAACAAGTCCATCGGAAGCACCCCGGAGGTTGCATTCGTAACAGGGACACCCCAGCCACAGAGGATAGACATCAGGCAAGCCACGCCAAAAGAGCTCTTGGCAAGAACGGGGAAGAGAATGGTTGTGACGGTTGCGACCAGAAATCCGGGAACGGCAGTCGTGAAGACACGGGCCTTTAAAGGAATCCATCCCTTTTTTACTAGACCGTCCGAAATTGTGCCTCCAACAGGAGTCGAGATGACACCAATAAGGCCGGCAAGCAGAACAGCTGTAGACGCCTGTTCAGCTGAATAACCAAAATCTTTCAAACAATTGGCCAGTATAGAATTGAAGCCAATAAGCTGCCAGCAGTTAAAAAATAGAATCAGAATGCACAGCCAACAGGCAATGGTGGCAAAGGGGTTGATTCTTTTATGTACAGGGGCCTCTTCTTTCACTTCAATATCCGCTGGATACAGATCCTTGGGAGGCTCTTTCATCAAAATTGCCCAGATTACACTGACGATGGCAATGACAATACCCCAGATGCTAAAAGCTCCTTGCCATGTTCCTGCAAGATTTGTTAGTCCGGTGGCAACCCAACCACCGCAGCCAATGCCAAGAGTCAAACCTCCACCGATGACGCCAGAGGCCAGGCCACGCTGCTTCGCAGGGAACCATGCTACAGAACTATTTACACCTACCAGCCACAGGATGCCCCAGCCTTGGAGAAATCGCAGAAATAGAATTAAATTGTAATTTCCGGCAAGGGGGATACCTATCGTACCAATAACCATCAATACCAGGCCCAGCAGGCCTGCGCCACGATATCCAATCTTGTTTGTCAGCGTCGCCTCTACGTAACTTCCTACGGCATAACCCGCCATCAAGATCCCGGAGCCAATACTGGCTTGGACGGCGCTGATTTCAAATGTTACGGCAAGATCTTCAGAGGCCATACTCCACATTGTAAGACCTGCATATGCCATTGCACAAATAATAAAATTGATTATGAGAATAACCCAGCGATAGCTAGAGTTGACTTTCATACTAGACGTCATATTTATCACCATGCCGGCCGTTGAACTGGTAACATAGAAAGGAACAAATTGGTGCTGACAAACGGCCGCCTTTCCTATTACATCTGGCTTTAGTGTGCACCTCCAATTTCGTGAAAAATTCTATAATTAAATTAGGACTTGTTTGAATGTTGACCTATGCCTGATGGCAAAAGCTCCTGAACTGTGGGCATGTAACTTTTGCAGAATAATGCTGTCCGGACGCTTATAAATTTGTCAAGTGAGTGTGTTGTTATTTTTAAACAAAGCCATAGCATAAAAATGACCTTAAAATAGTAAATAATTACTTGAGCCCGTATCATGTGGATCAAATTAGCGGATACTATGAAAAGGGAAAAGAGTAATCGCTGTGGATGTTACAAAAGGCCTGGAAGTTTATCAAAAATGTGATAGACATCTTCAAAGGCTGCGGCAGCCCTATACAGTGTGGCTTCGCCAAAAGGACGGCCCAAAAGCTGCATACCGACAGGCAGACCCAACTCGTCCAGACCACAGGGGATGCTGATGCAGGGCTGACCGGTTAGCGGTGCGATGCAGACATAATTGTTTACGAGATCAACGAAATCCTTTGGCTCTCCGTTGATTACCATCTTATAGTTGCCCAGCGGAAGAGCCGTGAATGGCAAGGTGGGACTGATGAAGAAATCAACCTCTCGGAACGCACTATCGAATTGATCCATCAAATAGCGGCGATATTTTTGCGCGTTGACATAATTTGTGGCAATATGGAACTCACCAGCCTCTAAGAGGATCCGTACATCATCTCCATAGTCCTCCGGCTTTTCCCGGAGAAATTTCTGATGCCATGCACTTGCTTCGCTGGAAGTAATAATATTCCAAATCGTAGCCCACGTACCAGTATTACAAAAGTCAAAACTGAATTCTTTAACCGTGCAGCCAAGAGACTCAAAAATCTTCAGTGACTCCCGCACACTTTTCTCAACGTCAGGCTGATCTGATTCAAACATACAATTTGGTATTACACCGATACGCATACCTTTTAACGGCAAACCGATCTCAGAAGTATAGTCAGGGACGGGTTCCATGGAGGAACTGGGGTCGTGGGAATCCCACCCGGCCATGACGTTTAACAATATGGCATTGTCTCTGACATTTCTTGTCATAGGACCGCAAGTATCAAAGGTCAGTGCCAGAGGGGTGATTCCGGCAATCGGCACACGCCCTATGGTAGGACGCATACCTACTGTGCCGCAAGCGGAAGATGGGATGCGGACAGAGCCGCCGGTATCGGTTCCAAGCGCAGCGAGAGCGGTTGCATTGGCCACCGCAGCAGCAGAACCACCGCTAGAACCGCCGCAGAAACGGGTCAGATCCCAGGGGTTTAAGCTGGGACCGTAATGTGGGTTATCTGTTGTGCCGCCCCAGGCCAACTCGTGCATATTGGTGTGGCCCAATACCACAGCCCCAGCCGACTTCATCCGTTGGAGCACCGGGGCATCTGCCTCCGGCACAAAATTGTTGAGCACTTTCGAACCAGCGGAAGATACCTTCCCCGCAATGGCAATGTTGTCTTTGAACCCCATTGGGATCCCATGAAGAGGGCCTAAGAAATGATTTGCCATCTGCATCTCTTCAAGTGCCTTGGCAACAGCGCGTGCTTCCTCATAAAACACGTCGATCCAGTTGCACCGGTGTTCAATTTCTTCACTGACCTGGATGCGCGCAAGATAGGTGTCTGTTAATTCTACTGGAGAAATCTCTTTTTTATGGATCAATTCTGACGCTTCGGCCATGGTCAAATCAATCAGGTTCGTTGCGTTCATGTTCTACCTCTCCGTTTTGTTTTTAAAGTGTGGAAATTCATCTCTTGACGGCAACGCAAAGGAAGCTGTCTCTGCATTTATCACGGTTCATAAACCTATCATTAAAAATGGCGGCATTGTTTCGCCATGCCTCTACTGAAGCACGAGTATCCTCATAGGTAGTTTTTACAATAGGCAGACAAATTTGTTTGGCCAAGGCATCAAATTCATCCTTGCTAAGTAAGAATTTGATCATATCCAGTCCTCCCCAAAATCAATTTTAATTGGAATAAAGAAAGCACCACTAGTAAGATTTGAGCCGTGATTTGTTGGATATTAAGGTTGAACATGCATGTAAGATCATGTGCCGAAGATATCTTCATCTATAAATGTAAACTAATTGCAATATGATGTAAAATACATTTTATTCTTTAAATAAATCACTCTAGGTTATAGATAAGAAATTTGGCCGCTCACGGCATACGAATGCAGAAGCGGCCAAATTCCTAACGTTTTATTTTTTATCATCTAACGAAATTGGTGTATACTTTCCGTTCATAGTCTGGGCGCTGGACACCGGAATCCTTTCCGGCTTCCATATTGCGGAGGAGCCAAGCCATATTCTTACCCAGGTTTTGCATGGTCTGCATCCCCTCGGTATCCTCTTTGACCTCGCCGGCCTTCAAGCCATGGACCAGATTCCAGTAAGAGGATCCCACAACGCACATGTTGCTGTATGTGAAGTAGCGGTTCAGACGGTCCAAAGCGGCGCTGGCGCCGCCCCGCCGGCAGCACACCACAGCGGCGGCGAGCTTGCCCGCCATGCGCTTCCCTCCGGCCCAGAACAGCCGGTCCAGAAATGCGCACAGCCGGCCACTTGGCCCTGCAAAATAGACAGGAGAGCCAATGATAAGCCCATCATACTGCTCCAGCCTTTCAATGACCTGGTTTACCTGGTCGTCAAAGACGCATGTTCCGCTCTTGACGCACTTGTAACAGGCGATACAGCCGGCCATAGGTTGCTTCCCCAAGTAGAGCATTTCGGTCTCCGCCCCGTGCTGCTCCAGGGAGTCTGCTGCTTCTTTCAGCGCGGTCCATGTGTTCCCGTATTCGTTGGGGCTGCCGTTGATCAGTAATACTTTGCTCATTTTTACTCCTCCTAAAGGTTTCGAATTATTATGGCCTATTGCGGTGCAGCGGGGAGATTTTCCTCCCTGCTGCCTACTGCCCTTGTTAAAATTTGTTGATCTGTGCAGCTCCGCCGGAGAAACGGATGACAGAGCCGGCATTGTTGAAGAAGAAGCGATCCTCCCCCAGTTGGCTGTAAAGTTGAGCCGCAGCGAGCTGCCCGGTACAGTGGGATACGCCAATCTTCTGCACACCCATGCGATTTATGGCTTCTACTGTATACTCCATGCGCGCCTGGGAGACACCGGCGAGGTGGGTGCCACCGATAACCATGTAGATGTGGTCACACCCGGTCACAGCTACGGCGTGCTCCAGGGAATTGATGATTCCCCTGTGGGCGCAGCCAAGAATGACTACGGCGCCCAACTCTGTGCGCAGGTAAAGACACATGTCATCAATCACTTCTGTATCCTGAAGATATGTGGTATTGCAGGCGTCAAAATCCAGTTGCTCGTGCTCCACGGGGCAACTATGGGGAACAAAGGGGCTGTTCTCAGGACGATAAAATGCCGCTCCCACCGATTCATAGTTGTTGCTCATGGGGACTCTGCCACTTATAAACACATCAGGAGTGAGCATATAGGGCTCAGTGATAAAATGAAACCGGGCGCCCAAACGGCTGAGTTCCTCCGGAGTATAGGGGCAACCAAAACTCCCATAGTGTTTGACAAACTGGGGAGCCAGAGCTGCCGGGTGGCAAAAGACCTCCACAGTCCGCTCTGGCGCAAGGTTGTGAAGCATCCGGAAAAATGGACGTAGCCCGCCTGTGTGATCCATGTGCCCATGGCTCAGGACCAGCACGTCGATGTCCGTAACTGAAAGGCCTCGTACTGCCATATTATTCAGCAGTACATCCGGATTTCCGGCGCCGGTGTCAAAGAGAATTTTCTTATCCCCGGTATCGATGAAAATGCTCAGCCCCCACTCAGCCATCATCATGGGGTTACAGGAAGTGTTGTCGATCAGGGTCTGGATGGTCAGTCGATCAGATTGAAGCATAGGTGAGCACCTCTTTTTTGCTTTAGTATATCAGCATGCAAAGTGGGACCAGGACAGCATAGACGGCAATAGATGGGATCAAGATGGTAAGCACAGCCACGTCACCGTAGACCTGCTTGTGGGTCGTTTTGGTCACATCCAGCAAGTTAATGATGGCGGGGCAGTGGGGAAGCGAATCAACTGTACCGGAAGCCATGGCGGAAATTCGGTGGACTGCCTCCAGGGGAATCCCCAGGCTGATAAAGTTTTCTGCCAGCGCGCCATATGTAACGCTGATACCTCCGGAGGAAGACGCACTCACTGCCGACAGGATGCTGGTGGACACCGCCGGGAACAGATAGGGATTCATGCTCAGATTCTTTACCGCCTCTACAATTTCCGGGAACTGAGGCAGCAGCATGACTCCACCAGCATAGCCCACGATAGCGGCGGTATTCAACATGACACCGGTGGAACTGGCTGCGCCTTCGTTGATGGTCTTCATCCAGTCTTTCATGGGGATCTGCTTCCACATCAGCGTCATGCACAGCAGGATTCCTGCTGTCATGGACCATACAATGTTCAGTTTCACTACGTTGAGCAGCAAAATAACTGCGATAGGCGGCAGGACTGCAATAACTACATGAGGCAGCCTGCGATCCATCCAGGCAGCAGAGCGGCTGTGGGGGGCGTATCCAAATAAGTTGTCGGAATGATGTTCATGACCTGGGGAGAACCGGGCGTTGTCATGGTAAACGTAAAGGCGCCCAGAGCAATTTCAGGCGGGATAAGCAGCTTGGTAATATTTCCGGCCTTATGCATGCTAAGGGCCATAGGATACATGACAAAGAAAATGATGAAAAGGCTGATACCGCCAAAAGTCAGCACCGCTGTGGATAGGACAACCGCCGGAACTACCCACCGCTCACCTACCAGGCCGACGATCCATCGGGCGATGGCTTCAGCTGCGCCAGTTTTACCCATGATATGGGCAAATACTGCACCGGTCATGAAGATAAAGAAAAAATCCTTTACATAATCACCCGCCAAGCCCATATACCCCTCCAGCAGCGTCTGCGTGGGGTCGATACCTGCCACCAAGGCAAGGACAGCGGTGACAATGGGGGCGACAAGCAGAGGCGAAAGCCGTTTGAATGTCAAGGAGACAAAGAGAGCAAGAGATACCACCAGTGCAACATAAACCATAAAAACATTCCTTCCAGGTTATTTCCCCTGAATCAGGCCCTTGCCGCATCCTATCTCGCTTCAAGAGGAGGATAAACATGCAGAATGAGGCGATCAGAATACTGATTCGCAAGATAATTTGTACATGTACAAATTAAATATAGCACGATGGAAACATAATCACAAATATATTGTAATCATATATTAAATAACTAAAAGTTATTTAATGTGTAGGGGAAATTGTGTGTCAATTCATAAGGCTTACAAGAATCATCATGATATGTCATTCAAAAGGCAATTGCCCTATGACATGGAAGGCGGAGCGTGGGACACTTACTGAATCAACACATAAGAAGCGGCCATCCACGTCAATCTGTGACGTGGATGGCCGGTCATCGTGCAGGGCCTGTCATTAAAGTCTAACCATTTAAGAAAAAGCCTCGTCGATTGAAACAAAAGGCACGCGGATGGACAGGCCTGCCAGCGCAAAATTGTGTACCATAGGATCGATCGTCGTTGTGCATTCTGGAATAATTTTGACTTGGTACTTCTCCGCACTCTTGGAGAGACTGGTAAAGATAACACAATTGTGTGTCATCATCCCGGTGATGATGATCTCCTCCACGCCGAGCTCAGTGAGGATATTCTCCAAATTGGTGTTGTAAAAGGAATCTGCGTCCGCCTTCTGCACCACACGTGCGCCAGGGGCCTCTGCAAGAATTTCTTCTGCAATCTGATCATTGGGAGTCCCATCGAGGAAAATGGGCATACCGGAATCTTTGGGGAACACATGTTGGACCAAAACGATGGGTACGTTCTTTTCGCGAGCCGCCGCCATCGCCTTCTTGATGTTAGCAATGGTGGCATCCATGTTCCAGAGAGGATAGCCCCCGCCGGCGTAGTACTCCTTCTGAGCATCAATTACGATCAATGCCTTCTTCATAACAAAGCAGCCTCCTTCAAAATTAGCTAAAAGACGCTGGTGTTTTCTATGTCCGTTTTTACTTAAAAAGCGGCTTCCCCAGAGTGAGCTTTTTGCCGGTTCCAGTATACCCGTGGATAAATACGATCAGAGCCCAAGTACCGAGCGCCGCTACCAGGCCTAGCAGAACCTGCCCAATCAGTGTCAACGTTGCCGCCATGACACCGAGACCAGCAAGGCCAAGGGCGAACACACCAAATGCGGCAAAAATCCAAAGGGCAAAGAAGGTCCACGGATTCTTTCTGAGGGCGCCGATGCAGATTATCATCAGGCAGCCAAGATATACATTGGGAATCGCCAAAACCATTGCGTTCATCGTAAATCCGAGAGCATTCAGAATATCTGTCACGCCACCGAACAGGCCGAACAGGAATACGAAGCACATATTGATATTGCCCCACAGCTTATCGGCCTTCATACGCTCGCGCGCGCCCATGAAAAACATGCCAGTGAGCGACAGTTTAAGCACACCCCAGGTAAATGTGGACCCAGGGCCAAAGTCCACGAATGCAGATATGATAATCAACCAGGAGAACAGAACGAAGACAAAGACATCGCTCATCATTTCATCCACGGCACGGGCGCCGGAACGAATATCTACCTGCAGGACGGACTTATTGTCTGAATTCTGGAGCTGATCCATAACATTTCCTCTCCTCTCACTATCCCGATGGGGGGGAAGAACATACATATATTTAGGTGTTTAGTCAGAGTCTCCTCCGTGGCCATCCCACAGAGGAGACTCTTTTTAGGTGCCGACAATTCAGCACAGAGATACAGATAGGAAAGAATTACTTGATCTTACCCTTGGCGAGCAACTCCTCATACTGGGCGGCCAGCTGCTCCACCTTCTGCAGCTCCACCTCGAATCGCTCGGAGGCCTCCTTGATGAAGTTATAGCTGGGAGCGTCCAGCACCAAGTTCTCATTGTGCTTGGTGTTGAGGTGCAGGGACACCACATCGGGGCGGGAATAATGGCCCAGACCGTCAAAGAAGAACTTCTTCACCTTGAGGGTGTTGGCATAGCAGTCGGCGTAAACGATGGTCTCCTCATTATACACCGGCTCAGCAAGATAGTTGCCCAGCGGGTCCAGGATGCAGGCGCCGCCAACCTGCCACATGGCCATGTGGGGGTCATTGAAGAAGTCCTTGTACTCAGGCTCGAAGTCCTCTTCCCGGAGCAGGTTATGAGCGCTCAGCACGAAGGCGCCGGATTCAAAAGCATACTCCATGTCGGCCATATGAGCGTCGCAGTTGTCGCCCATGGGGTGGGTGTTGGGGGCAATGCAGCCATGGCCAGGGGCGTGCTTGAACTCCCACGTACCAGACCAGGTGGCCACATGGAACTCCTCACCCAGCAGCATCTGTGCGGCACGCACGCCGATGGTGTGGTGCTCCCAGCAGATCAGAGAGCCAATCCGGCCGATCGGGGTGTCAACCACGCCCATATCGCTGCCGTCGCCCTCGCCCCAATAGACGCGCTCATTGAAGGTGGGCTTCAGCTTACGGTGCCGGGCAAGAACCTCGCCGGAGGGCCCGAAGGTCAGGTTGGTGTTGTAGAAGGTATGTACGCCGGGACGGTCGTCCATCTCATGGACGCCCATCACGCAGTAGACGCCGGCGTCGCGGCAGGCCTCGCCGATGCGGATGGTATCTTCGCTGCCCACCACAATGGAGTTGTCGGACAGGCCGATGGCCCACCGCTCCTGCATGGAGGCGTCACAGTCAAAGCCGGGGTTGTAGATCTGGGGGAAGACAGGGATGAAGCACTCCGGGAACGCAACCAGCTCCGCACCGTTGGCGCCGGCCTCTTTGATCATGCGGCAGGCCTTTGTGATCAGCTTCTCCTTGTTGAACACATTACTGGCGGCCTGGATCACGGCGACACGAACCTTCTCTCTGCCGCCCAGGAACTTGTTGACGCTGGTCTGCTTCTTGATGTTTCCGTTCATGTTTCTGCGCTCCTTTTCTGAATCAATTTTAGTGTCTGACCTGTTATCAGGATTAGTCAGCCGCAACTCGTCCTGCGTTCAGACGCTGCCAGGAGACTGGACTTGGCCGACCTTCAGGGGTCTTCCTGTTACGAAGGATACCACACAAGCAATCATATTGTAAAATACATTTTATTCGCATGAAGTATAACTATAAATTATTTTTTATCTCGTCAATGGCGTTTGAACCAAAGTAGCCCAGAATCTCCTCAACGACCTGCAAAACAGCAGGCGAAAGATACTTCTCCTTTTTGATGATCAACGCCAGCTTCCAGGGGATTTTCGGTTTAATCTTGATTTTGCGCAAGTATGGGTTTGAGTCAGGAAACGTCGGCCCAGGCATGATGGTGATTCCCTGGTTCTTTTCCACCATTCCCAAAACAATTGAGGTATTCGAGCTTTGAAACATAATATTGGGCGAGAATTGCCTAGAATAGCAGGCTTGACGTACCATGTCGTTGAGTACAAAACGGCGGTTGAATAGGAGGAAACTTTCATGCTCCAATTCAGAAATATCGACTTGTTCTCTGGAGGCCAGCGGGTGATCCACGCTGACCATCAAGGCGCACTGGTCGTCAATAATCTGGTAGACATCAATATCATGTGTGGGGACTGGGAGCATGACAACGCCAATATCAATCATATCCCGAACAAGTGCGTTTACGACAGCATGCGAACCCTCCTCATGTAGGTCGATAGAGATTTCTGGATATTTCTTATGAATGTCAATAAACAATGGGATAAAATACAGGCTCACAACTTCCAATGGGATACTGATAGAAACTGACCCACGCAGCAGGTTCTTGGAATCATCCAGAATATGTTCAAGCTCATCGTAATCATTTAGGATTTTGATGCATTTTTGATAAACGAGTTTACCCTCCTCTGTAATCTGGAAGCTCTTGCTATTGCGCTTAATGAGCTGTGCGCCAAACTCGCTCTCCAGCTGGCTGATTGCCTTGCTGAGCATGGGTTGTGAAACATAGAGCTTCTGTGCAGCGTGGGAAAAGCTCTGTTCTTTTATGACTTCTACAAAATATGTGAGCTTGCGCAGATCCATCGGTCTCTGCCCCCTTAACATTACTATTAGTTATATTTAATCTTATTAAAATGTTCTATTTTTATATCATATCATGTGAAACAATTTCTTGCAACTGTTCAGGTACTACATTGAGGAGCAAAGTAAGTGATTAATAAGCCGCCGCCTATCATCTGACCGACAGAAATGAGATAATAGTCCAAAACTTGAAAAGCGCACGGTGAGTTTTTCAAGAAAAGGATCAAGGCGGTGATATGATGGCAGATGTACTGGCAGTGCGAAATGAGTATCGGATGGAGAATTGGTCAGCGCTGATCCAGGAATGTAGGGCAAGCGGACTGAGCAACCGTGAATTCTGCCGGCAGCATGGGATTTCAGAAAAGAGTTTCTACTATTGGCTGCGAAAACTGCGGGACCAGGCAGCAGAAGCGTCAAAGAGCCATCTGATAAAGTTAGAACTGACCCCAACCGAGGAAGATGTACTTCATATCCGATATCGTGGTGCGGAACTCCGGCTTCCTTCCGGAGTGGATATGGATACGGTGGCCGCCTTGCTACGCTCGATTCAAACGCTATGATCGACCTGAGCAAGGTTCAAAACTACTATGTGGCGTGCGGATATACGGATCTTCGCCGAGGGATAGACGGACTGGCATCTATAATCAGCCAGCAGTACGGCAATCGGCTGGATGAAGAAAGCCTGTTTCTGTTCTGCGGGCGCCGGACAGACCGGATCAAGGCGCTCTACTGGTCGGGAGATGGATATATTCTGCTATACAAGCGTCTGTCAAATGGACGGTTTCAGTGGCCAAGGAGTGAAGCAGAACTGCGGCTGATTGATCACCAGAGTTTCCGCTGGCTCATGGAGGGGCTGGAAATCGAGCAGCGGACAGCGATCCGCAAAGGAAAACCAAAAGACTTATTTTGAGTCAGGGAGCAAAAGGAAAACGGCATATATATGTACTTTATCGCAGGGTTATGGTATAATAAACCTGCGATAAAGTTGTTTTTGAAGGAGAATCGTCATGACGGCAGAGGAGAAAAAAACATATACTGCTGCCGAAGTGGCAGAACTCCAGACAACGATCCGGCAGCAGCAAGCCGAGATCGCTGCCCTGAAAAAGAAACTGGATCATATGAATGAGATCCTGCTCAATGCCCAGCGTGCCCGTTTCGGACAGTCCAGTGAGAAGAAGACCTATGTTCTGAGCGAAGACCAGATGTGTCTGTTTCATGAAGCGGAACTGGTGCAGGACCCCAAAGCAGAAGAACCTACCGAGGAAACCTTTACGGTAAAGTGCCACGCCCGGAAGAAAAAGCGTACGATTGACGAACTGGCGAAAAACCTGCCTGTAGAAAAGATCGTGCTGCAGCTGCCGGAATCCAAGTTGACCTGTAGCAAGTGTGGTGGTACATTCCGGCTCATTGGTAAAAAGCTGATTCGCCGGGAACTGATCATTATCCCTCAGGAAGAAAAGATTCTGGAGTACTACAGCTGTACCTATGCCTGTGACAGGTGTGAAAAGGACACCGGCTATGCCCATATTCTGACTACACAGGTGCCGCCGCCGCTGATGAAGCATTCTCTGGCCTCTCCTTCCACCGTGGCTGATATTATGACCAAGAAGTATGTGGACGGACTTCCTCTGGCCCGGCAAGAGAAGATTTGGGCCAGACAGGGTGTGGAGTTGAGCCGCGCCACATTGGCCAACTGGGTGATCCAGTGTACCCAAACCTGGCTGAAACCTCTATACCGGCATATGAAGCGGACTTTGCTGGAAGACGCTGTGATCCACGCTGACGAAACCACTGTGCAGGTTTTGAAAGAGAATGGCAAAGCGGCTACCTCTGAGTCCCGGATGTGGGTATATGCCAGCTGGGAGGGCAGCATAAAGCCCATCCGGATCTTTGAGTACCAGCCGGACCGGAGTGGAAAACGGCCGGCAAACTTCCTCAAAGGCTTTTGCGGCTATCTGGTGACGGATGGTTATGCCGGGTACAACCAGGTAAAAAATGTGACTCACTGCGGCTGTTGGGCCCACGCCAGAAGAAAATGGCGGGAAGCAATGCCGGATGGAGCAACTGTGAAAACGAGCAAAGCTGCTGTAGGTTACCGGTATTGTACGAAGCTGTTTGCTTTAGATGGCAAAACAAGCTATTTATTACCAAAAACACGCAATGAACACCGCCAGAATGTGGTCCGGCCCCTTCTGGAGGAGTATTTTTGCTGGCTAAAAACGATACACCCCGAAAAAGGCAGCAAACTGGAGGATGCAGTCCGTTATTCGCTGAATCAGGCTCAGCAGCTGACGGCGTTTTTGGATGCTCCTGAAATTCCCATTTCCAACAATCTGGCAGAGAATGCGATCCGGCCATTTGTTGTGGGCCGAAAGAATTGGCTGTTTTGTGACAGCGTGAAGGGTGCGGAATCCAGCATATAGCTTTTGGCAAAGCGGTTTGAGTTTAAAATTTTCGCAGAAGGCATACTAATTTTAGCTACCAGGTAGGGCCTGCCAGTCAGAAGTAGATTCGCCAGTGTAAACAATATTTTTGGTTATACAATCTGTTTTCTAAGGCTCCGGTATCGCGTCCTTTGGCATCGAAGCTGATTTTTACAACTTAAAAAACGTGCTCCGCTTTTGCCAGTACAAAAGACTTCTCTCGCTCACGACGCCTGATTTGCTCTTGAGAGCTTGTGGAAGCATGTTTGGCCTGGGAGGTACACGGTTGATCTTGTAACGAATTCGTTTTCCTTGATGATTCGTAACGACGGCATCTTCCCGTTTCTCGGCACCCCGATACCCACTGCCACCGTATACAGCTGTATCCTCATCAGTCAAAAGCTCCGGAATTATGGTGATATCGTGTATATTGGCGCTGGTACCCTTGACGGAGTGAACCAAACCGCTGTCTTTGCTCACGCCGATATGTGCTTTATAACCAAAGTGAGACGCATTCGCTTTTTTATTGATATGCCTAAAGATCTCGTCTCTATTCCTTTTTCTTGCTGGATGTAACGGCTGAAACAAATGTAGAATCCACAATGGTTACTTTCTTTAACAGTAGTCTCCACTCCTGTGGTAAATTCACTACCTAAGCAAACAGTTTTATTTGTAAGCCGATGCGGATCAATAGATTACGGTAGCGTCCCGGTGTACTTCCATTGGGTACCTAATTGCTCTATTCTATTCTGCAAAAATCGGAACAAGTTCGGCTGTCTGCCGCTCCTGCCACAGTTACCTCATCGAATAGCCCATACAAATTTTCAACACATACAGACGCAGCATAACTCCAGATCCTAGGGCTTGTTTCCGCGTTCTCTTATATAGTAACACGGTTGCACGATCTTGAGCCATTCCACCTAAGGTATGATGCAATCGACCTACGCCCTAAATTTTTCTTAGCCCGTACTTCTGGCTGCTAGTCACTTAGCCCATATAAAATCATCGACCTATTCAAGATTCGACTTTACCACATTTTTCTAGGTGTTTTACGCCGTTTTCTATACAGCATTGCCTTACATTTTTATGAGAGACCGATCCCCATATAAACGGTTCAAATATCATCTATCAACTTGAATGGCCATGCAGCAATACGGTTTGCCTATCTATTGTAATGCGACAATTTCACTGCTGTTTATAGGGAAAGTATAGCATGTAAATCTTTCTTTCCTAAAATTTAACTGTTTGTAGCTCCCCGCTTCTAAATCGGATAACGGAGCCAGCATTATTAAAGAAAAACCGCCTTTCTCCCAAATGTGTGCAGAGATATGTCGCCGCAATTAGACCTGTGCAATGTGATACGCCTATCTTCTGAACTTTCATCTCATTTAGTGCCTGTACAGTTTTTTGCAGGCGTTGTTCAGACTCTCCAGAGAGATGGGTGCCACCAATTACCATATATGAAATTGTTTTTTGTGAGGGACATAGCATGCTTCAAAGAGTTGACCAACCCTCTGTGGGTACATCCAAGAATGACAAGCGGCCCAAGGTCAGTACGCAGAATCAGACACATATCATCCATTACTTCGGTATCTTGAAAAAAGATTTTCCCGTTGGGATCGTATCCCAACAATACATCCTCCACAGGAGTTGTAAAGGATGCATACAAACTGTTCAACGGGTGATAAAAGGCGTAACCAACTGACTCGAAATGAGTTGTCATTGGAATAGGCCCACTGCCAAAAGTGTTCTCATTAATGGCGTAGGGTTCTTTGATAAAATGAAAGCGAGCGCCTAACCGAGTTAACTCGTCTATTGTATATGGGCATCCAAAACTGCCATAGTCCTTAACATATTGTGGATCTATGGCTGCAGGATGGCAAATGACCTCAAGGGTTTTATTGGAACCAATGTTGTGGAGACATTCAAAAAAGGACGGAGTCCGCCTGCGTGCTCAAGATGTCCATGACTCAATACCAGTAAATCAATGTCTGTAACTGAAATTCCACAAACATCCATATTATGCAACAACACATTAGCATTCCCGGCTCCAGCGTCTATTAGTATCTTTTTGTCACCGATATCAACAAAGATACTTTGCCCCAATTTGGCCATCATCATAGCCTTACACGAAGTGTTGTCAATAAGTGCTTTAATGACTAACTGATCAATTTTAATAATGACCCAACATCTTTTTTCTTAAACTAATTAATAGCATATGCAAGGGAGTAAGAATGGCATAAAACACAAGCAAAAAACGCAGATGGTATAGCCGTGTAATCATTTTCTGTAATTATTTCTTGTCTAAAAAATTCACATACCGATCGGCACATCTTTTATTTCCGGCAAACAGGTTCTTTCGAGAATTCATCAGAACTTCCCATGAAGAAATCTCTTGCCGGTTGCACCAAATTTCTAGTTAATAGGTATAGTGTGAATCTTTGAGCAAGGCTTTAAATGATCTGTATATATGCAAATTTAATATAGCATTAATGATAGATCCTGTAAAATATATTCTGTTGCCTTGATCTATAACTGCTCATAATATTATGCGTTGACAAAATCCATAAAATTCTTTTCCGTGGAATAATAGAAGAAAGGAAGGGGTGGATCATGATGGGACGCCGAGTGGTCAAATGAGTATGGTAATTCTGGATATGGCAGAATTGACTCCAAACGATCACTTGCTTTGGAAAATCGATCAGATGGCCTCGTTTGAGTTATTTGTGATCTTGTAGCACTATATTGCCCTGCTAAAGACCGCCCATCTGTTGACCCTGCCAATATGTTTAAAATGTTGCTTGTGGATACCTTTCTGTCATCAAATCAGACCGCCGCTTTGTTTAGAAATTCCAATTTAACATTGCCTATCGTTGGTTTGCGGTTTTTAGCTTGGAGAGAAGATACAAGATCATTCTAAATTTAGTAAAACAAGCGTTAGAAAGTGGAATGAAAACTGTCTGTTTCAGAAATTTTTTCTGGAAATAACCCGGCGCTGTATGAAACAGAAACTAACTGATAAACGACAAAGAAATGGCCTCAGATGGCAGCTATATTCCCACTTGAGTTTCCAGAAATAGCCGGAGTGACATAAAAGCAGAAGCAGAGCAGAGTATTCTGATTTTTTTGATGATCTGGATCAAGAACTCACGGCACGACCGGGGTTCCAGAAATTACGAATTCATATGGTCACAAAAAGGTTACAACCTGCACAGTAGATCCTGAATGCGGTTATATCCACCATGGAAATAAGCGCAGTGTGGGATGTCTCCTAGAAGCAACCGTAGATTGCAAACATGGGATCTTTACGCGAGTGAATGTTTTCCCAGCTAATAAGAAAGAGAGCTTCATGGTTCTACGGCATCTAGAGCGATAGAAAAGCTTTTGGGCTTACCGATGGCAAAAGTTGCTTTGAACAAAGGGTGTGCTAATGGTGCTGTTCATAGAGGTTTGGAATTATTGGGTATTACCCGTTAGTTATATACCTACCAACCGCTTTCCTAAAAGCCCCAAGTAAATATGGATTTTCATATGGTTCAAAACAGGATAAATATATTTGCCCAGTGAGACAGTCTCTTGTATACCACCGCTTGAGCTGTACTAAGTCCACGGGAAAGTACTTCATTGTTACCGGGAGCAGGGGGATGTCTGCGAGAAACATACTTCCTGTGAGACTTGTTTTGATAAAACCGGTGCGCACAGAGGAATTTTGGCCAGCAATTGCTATCCTACGTTTTATGGAGGGCATTTAAGGGACTATACAATGGACTATCTGTCCATGATGAAAAAACTGAAAGTCTAGGTTGAAGGCAATTTCGCTGCTATAAAAAGAGTGCATAACCTTTCAAAATCTGGAGACGAGGCATTATCGCAGTAACTGAGAAATGCCTCCTGTCTGACATGGCATTAAACCTCAAAAGAATGGTTAAAGGTGGATCTCTTTTGCGACATATATGGATAAAGTATGGGCTGAGAATATGATTTCTCAGCCCATATTTTATTTTGGTCAACAGGTCCATAATATTACGTTGTTAGCGTCAGGCGATAATCGCCATTCCGGGTCAGGCGAAAAACGCCAATTTTGGTCAACTGAAAACAGCCATTTACAATTTGAATAGTTCCTTTACACTGGAGGCG
>NZ_NFIQ01000044.1 GCF_002159455.1 Flavonifractor sp. An306 | reverse complement strand
ATGCGCAAGCGCAAGGGCATCCCTGAGTAATCCCCCGCATGGCGGCCCGGTGCACCACGCCCGCGGCCGCCATGCACCATTTCCGCGGAAGCAGTGCACCATTCCAGCGCTGGTGATGCACCATCATCTGCGGTCAAGCTGCACTTTTTGAGCGGCGTACGCATATTATTTTCTGCTGATTCATTTTCTACCTTCAGCTTAGCATACTTCTTGACATTTGAAAATAGGTAATATATCATTTCAGTACATACACTATACCGCTGCAACTAGATTCTCTACTGGAGGGAACCAATATGGCTGTTTTGGGGAAGGATCTGTTTGACCTGGGCCGCCCAGACACCCACACCAAAATTCAATTTGGCGACAGGGGTTATTGGGTGGAGCTGAACGCCGACTGTCTGCCTTATGGAACGATCCTTACGGAAATCCTCAACTTCCAAATGGAGGATTACTGCGCCAAGCTGGCCGCTGTGGAGCAGGCCGTCGCCGCCCGGAATCGGGCGCAGCTTTCCCGGCCGCTGTGGGAACTGATGGATACCTTTACGGCCCTGCCTCTCTACCGCCTGTATGTTGAGGAACCATGGACTGCGGAACCAGACCTTTTCCATCAACTGTTTGGAGCCGGTGTGGACATGGTGATGGCCAAACAGGTATTAAAAAAACCGGACGTATTTTTACAGAAATACGTCCGGGCCAGAGATGACATTTTATATATTCAGAAGCGCTATGGCTGGTTTCTGGAGTCCCTGTTTGAGGGACAGCCCTTTGAAAAGAAAAAGGGCCAGAGGAAACTTCCTCTGGCCCAACAACTTGCTGACCAATTTTTGGACGCTTTTGTCAGCGGCGTCAGCCTGGGGGAGGACATCCAAGTGGACGCCCCCCAGGTAAACATTCAGTATGCCGTGCTCCAGCAAGACGGTCAGCCGCCGGAGCTGGTGGAGAAGATGTACTTTGACCGCCTGCTGGACTTTGTCTACGTGGAGCTGATGCGGGGCTTACAGAAGGGCTATGTCCCCAAGCGCTGCGCCAACTGTGGCCGCTGGTTTCTCCAATTCCCCGGCGCAACCTACGCCTACTGCGGCGGTCCGGCTCCCGGTCAGGAGGGTAAGACCTGCCGGGAGGTGGGAGCCTCTGCCAATTTCCAAGAGAAGGTGCGCAACAACGAGATCTGGAAGCTGCACCAGCGATCCTACAAAAAATACTTTGCCCGTACCCGCAAGGGCACCATGAGCAAGCCGGACTTTGAAGCCTGGGCCCGGGAGGCGGAGCAGCTTCGGGATGAGGCACTCACCAACTACGAGAACGCCGTAACCCCAGAGGCGCAGAGGCGTATTCTGGTGGAACTGAGGACAGCGTTGAATCGCAGGTAGCCCGCTCTCCGGTATCTATCCCACAATCTTTCCGTTAGCATCCAGCTTCAGCTTGCCGTCCAGCATCGCCTGGTACTGGTCGCAGATGCCCTCCACGTCGTCGCCGAAGGTAACCTGATTCCCCTTGTGCAGCCATAGAATCTTGCTGCACATCTCCCGCACCTGCTGGATAGAGTGAGACACCAGAATGGTGGTTGCACCACCCGTGATAATCTCCCGCATTTTGGTTTCGCTCTTCTTGCGGAAGGCTCCGTCACCCACCGACAACACCTCATCCAAAATCAGAATATCGGGCCTCACCAGGCTGGCAATGGAAAACGCCAACCTGCTTTTCATGCCGGAGGAAAGCTGCTTAAAGGGACGATCCTCAAACTCCTTCAGCTCGGCAAAGTCAATAATTTGCTTATAGGTCTCATCCATGAATTTCCGGGTGTAACCCAACATAGCCCCCCGGAGGTAGGTATTCTCCCGGACTGTCAAGTCTCCGTCAAAGCCGCTGCCCAGTTCCAACAGCGCGGCAATGTTTCCTTGCCGCTTTACCCAGCCACGGGTGGGCTCCATGATACCGGAGACCACCTTTAGAAGGGTTGATTTTCCTGCCCCGTTTGTACCGATAATCCCCAGCATCTCCCCTTTCTCCAGGGAAAAGCTGATGTGTCGGTCTGCCCAAAATTCCACCACATGGTAATTCCGGGTCAGTCTGCGCATTACATACTCTTTCAACCCGATCTGCTTGAAATCACCCGTCATATAGCGGATGGACACGTCATGTACTTCCAGAATACTCATGCCTGTCCTCCGTTACACATAGTATAGGAACCGGGTGTTATACTTCTTGTACATCCAGCAACCCAAGCCCAGTACACTTACTACCCAACCAGCCATTAAAAGATGAAACCATCCACTTGGCACAGTGGACTCAATAACAATTTCGCGAAAATAGCAAATAAACAAATATATCGGATTAAGCAGGAACAAATTCTGGGTCATCTGTGGATAGCCATCAATGTTATAGAAAATAGCAGACATATACATCAGTAGCATAGTAAATACGTCATACAGGTACTGGATATCCCGGAAAAAAACAAACAGTGCTGACAAGATCATACCCAGACCGACATTAAATAAGATTAGCCCAACAATAGGGTAAATCAGGCAAAAAAACTTCCAAGTAAAAGGTAAACCATCAGCGGCAACAAACGCAAAAAAAACGATGAGTATTAATCCGAAATTGATCAGTGCCTGTACATTACGAGAAAGCAGAAACAGATACTTGGGTACATTTACCTTAGTAAAGATCCCCGCATTACCCATGATGGTGCCCATACCTCCCTTAGTAGCATCGCTAAAAAAGGAGAACACCAGATTGCCGCAGAAAATATAGATAATATAGTGGGGGGTATTGCGACCAAAAAACTGGGTAAACACCAAGGTCATGACGGCCAGTTGGAGCAAGGGGGAGAGAATACTCCACCCCATGCCTAAAATTGTGCGCTTGTATTTCTTCTTAAAATCTCGCTTTACCAATTCCTCAAAAAGGAATCGGTGTTGTTTTAGTTTTTGGAACATGAGTCTACTCCGTTATATTATTTCCCATACATCCTCTGATAATAGGACTGATACGCCCCTGAAGTAACGCGTTCCATCCACTTCTGATGGTCCAAATACCAGCGAATAGTCTGCTCCATGCCTTGCTCAAAGGAGTAAGCAGGCTTCCACCCAAGCTGAGAAGTAATCTTACTATTGTCTATAGCATAGCGCCTGTCATGTCCTGGGCGGTCCTTCACGTAAGTAATCAGCTCCTCACCCTTGCCTAGGCTGTGCAGCAGCAGCCGAACAATTTGGATATTAGCCTTTTCATTGTTTCCGCCGATGTTATACACCTCTCCAGCCGTGCCTCGCTCTAACACAGCGCAGATCGCAGAGCAGTGATCCTCCACATACAGCCAATCCCGTACCTGCATGCCGTCTCCATACACAGGCAGTGGTCGATTTTCCAAGCAATTATGGATCATCAAAGGAATGAGCTTTTCAGGAAACTGATACGGCCCATAATTGTTAGAACAGCGAGTGATATTTACTGGCAGGCCGTAGGTCTCATGATAGGCCCGGACGATCATGTCTGCCCCCGCTTTAGACGCAGAATAGGGGCTGTTGGGAGAAAGAGGCGTCAGTTCTGTAAACATCCCGGTGGTACCTAGAGCTCCGTACACCTCATCAGTAGATACTTGTAGATACTTTACACCAGATTTAAATTCACGAGAATATTTATTATCCGGCTCTATTTTCCAATAACTTTTGGCAACATCTAAAAGCGTTTGTGTACCAATAATATTGGTGGTCAAAAAAATTTCTGGCTCTACGACACTTCGATCTACATGAGATTCCGCAGCAAAGTGTACGACCGTATCAAATTCATATTCAGAAAAGAGTTTTTGAACCAGTTTACGGTCCCTCACATCACCCTTTACAAATATATAGCGGCTATCACCTTCAACAGAACTCAGATTTTCTAAATTGCCCGCATAGGTCACCAAGTCTAAATTAACCAACAATTCTATATTAAAATAACCCTTTAATATATAATGAATAAAATTTGACCCAATGAATCCGGCTCCACCGGTAACCAGAATCCGTTTCATAGCCACTCCTTACTGTACATTCACATGTACAAACTCACCTATTCGATTCATATAATACTCACACTGTTCTTGCGTATCAAAACGAAAAATCAATGTACCAATCGATGTATTCGCACCAACAAATTCTTCAATTGATTCATTCGCTTTTACCCACAAATTATTTTCAAATAAAAACACTTTTAGCTCATCTGCAAGATCAATGGATATAAAAACTCCACTTTTATTGCTATGGAGAATGACTTCCCCCCAATAGCCAATGCAGGGTCTCTGTGCAATATCAAGGTCCGTCTCACCCACTGCTGCTTTGACAGCATTTCGAATCAGATTCACACCTGTCGCATAATGCAAAACCTCAGATAATCGGTTTCCACCGCCGCGGGGTGTAAACTCCATAATATAAGGTTTTCCATCCCTTCCCACTCTTGTTTCAACATTATAAATCGATGTGCCTAATTTCAACAAAGAAATTAAACGTTGAAATTCATTTGCCAGTTCTTTTTGATTCTCCAGACTCATTTTAGATGGCCAGCTATATCCTGCAGGAGTATATGGATTTTGTGCACCTTCATCAAATTTTTGATTAGAAAATGATACAAATGCCATTTTTCCGTTTATAGAAAAACAATCTGTGTCAGAAGAATCACCAAGTTTCTCTATAAATTCTTCTATGATAAATCGTCCACTTATGGAAAACCTCAGTGCCTCATAAATCGCTTCCCGCAACTTATCCGGAGAGTTTACTTTTGTAACACCTTTACTTCCTGCAGAATCTACAGGTTTTACGATTACTGGCCACTGAAATCGTCCAGCATCCGAAATCGCTTCATCTATACTTTCATATCCAGCAGAGGCAGGAACATTAAATCCATTCTCTTTTAAAAAACGCCGAAATTTATCTTTATTTTGCAGTATTTCCACAGAAGAATAAGGACAAGTCGGTAATCCTAGTTGTTCGCACACATAGGCCGCAGTAGTAACGCCAGGATCTGTAGCAAAGGACATCACACCATCAACATATAGTTCCCGCGCTAGTTGTAATACTTTTTCTTTATCTATAATGCTTACATTATGGTATTCATCGGAATATTTGTGAGCAATATTTTCGGGGAGATAATCGCATGTAATTACATAATAGCCCAGTTCATGCGCTTCTTTTATAACTGGCACCAGATATCTTGAACCGCCTAGCAATAATATCCGCTTCATCACATCACCTATGATACATTGTTGATTCCTCGGCCACAGACAAAATATACTGTCCATATTCCGTCATTTTCAATTTACTTCCAAGCCTTTTCAATGCTTCAAGAGAAATAAAACCCCTTCTCCATGCAATTTCCTCTAAACAAGCAATGTACATTCCCTGTCGGTTCTGTATTGCCTCAATAAATTGTGCTGCCTTCAACATTCCTTGGGGAGTTCCTGTATCCAGCCACGCCATACCACGTCCCATAAGTTCTACATGCAGCTTTCCTTCTTTGAGGTAAGCATTATTTACTGCTGTTATTTCCAATTCACCCCTGGCAGACGGCTTTATCTGCTTTGCTATTTCTACTACCTTGGAATCATAAAAGTATAGGCCAGGAACTGCATAGTTTGATTTCGGACGTGTAGGCTTTTCTTCAATAGACAATACCATTCCGTCATCAGAAAACTCCACAACACCAAAATCTTTTGGGTTTTTTACTGGATATCCAAAAATTGTGGCGCCTGTCTTCCTTGCAATCGCATTTTGTAGCATCAATGTCAAATTTGATCCATAAAATATATTATCACCCAAAACCAAACAGACCTGACTATTCCCAATGAATGACTCACCAAGAATAAATGCGTGAGCAAGACCTGCAGGCCTTTCTTGAATACAATAAGAAATTTTAATACCCAAATGACTGCCATCTCCAAGCAGACGCTTGTAAATTGCAATATCTTCTGGTGTGGTGATCAGCAAAATATCACGGATACCCCCCAACATTAAAACAGAGATTGGATAATAAACCATGGGTTTATCATACAAAGGAAGGATCTGTTTAGACGTGGCCAAAGTCATTGGATATAATCTAGTTCCTCGTCCACCTGCAAGTACAATCCCTTTCATCAGAAAACCTCCTGATTACTTCAAAATCACATCACACACGCGGTCTACATCCGCTATGGTCATATCAGCATACAATGGCAATGTTAAAACATGTGTGGCGTAAAACTGTGCGATCGGTGTTTCCTGTAAGCAATATTTCCCCTTATAGCATTCTGCCATATTTACAGCAGGATAAAAATAACGGCGCGCAGTAATTCCCTGCTCAGCTAAAATTGTAAGCACTTGCTCTCGATCGTACTTATAACCATCAAATATAACTGGAAAATAGGCATAATTATACTTTACGCCTTCCTGTGGCTTAATTAAAGTAATTCCGTTAATGCCAGACAATTTTTCCCTATAACGATCACTTGCCAATTTGCGCTTTTCTATTTCGCCATCTACATAACGCAAATTACAAATTCCCATTGCAGCCTCAAATTCATTCATTCTGGCATTAGTTCCAATATACCCAATTGTATCGTTTCCGGTAAAACCAAAATTTGTAATACTATCTATGGCACTAAATTCTGTTGTATTAGGATACGTCACTATGCCGCCTTCGATTGTATGGAATACCTTAGTTGCGTGAGTACTAAACATGGCTGCGTCGCCGTAATTTCCAACCCCTATACCATCCAAGCTCTCTCCAAATGCATGTGCGGCGTCATAAATAACTTTTAGATTGTACTTTTTTGCAATTTCCTCAATCTCATGCACATGGCACAGATATCCATAAACATGTGTAGCTACAATCGCGCAAGTATTTTCATTGATCAATGTTTCTATTTTTTGCGGATCAATGGTTAAATCCTCTGGTAAAATATCGCAAAACACAGGTATCAGGCCATTTCTGACAATTGCATGCGACGTAGAAATATGGGTAAATGGAGTGGTTATTACTTCTCCCGAAAGGTTCAACGCCTGTAATGTCACTTCCATTGCAACATGGCCATTTGCAAACAGTGCCACATTCGGAACACCCATATAATGCTTTAATTCACACTCAAACTGGCGATGAAGGGTACCACGATTAGAAAGCCAGCGGCTATCCCACATTCCTTTAATAATTTCAACATACTCTTCAAAGGGCGGCATAGAAGACCTAGTTACAGGAATATTCTTTTTCATAATTCATCCTCTTTTATTTTAAAGCTGCAATCAGAGTCCTGAAGTAATGGTGCATTCAAATCTTTTTCAGATAAAATCATCATTTCATCAGGGAAAGGCCATTCAATTGCTAATTGCGGATCTTTCCATAAGATCGAACGTTCGGCCTCTTTTGAGTAGAAGGAGTCCACTTTATATTGAATTTCCGATATATCTGTCAGTGAGACCACAGCATGTCCGAAACCTTTTGGAATATAAATCTGCTTAAAATTATCTGCACTTAACTCTACGCATATCCATTTTAAATATGTAGGCGAATCCATACGCAAATCAATAGCATAGTCCATAACTTGGCCAGCTGTACAACGTATAAGCTTAGATTGTGCAACTGGGTTATTTTGAAAGTGGATCCCTCGCAAAACACCCTTTTGAGTAGATCTAATGTGGTTTTCTTGTACAAATTTATTTTTAACTCCTAAATGTTTCTGCAAGGTTTTCTCAGAAAAGCTTTCCATAAACCAGCCTCTATAATCTCTAAAAACATCGGGAGTAAACAGCATTACTCCATTCAGAGGCATACACTCTACATTCACAATTTGTCACCCTCTAATTTTTTACAAGCCATTCAATATACTCCCGAACCGCGCCTTCTCCACCCCTAGCTTTACAAATGTAATCGCAAATCTGTTGAACTTCTGGGACTGCATCGCAGGGGCATCCTCTGTTTCCGCATACATTCATGCAAGGCAGGTCAAGTACATCATCTCCAATATAGGCCACTTCGCTCAAAGTGCAATTATACTTCTTTATTACCTGAAGCATAGTAGCTAATTTTTCATGTTTCCCCTGATGCAATTCTTTAATTCCAAGTTCTTTAGCTCTATTTTCAACAATTTTAGATGTACGACCGGTTATAATAACAGGAATAATATTGTAGCGTGGCAAAATTTCATGAATGCCATAGCCGTCCTTAATATCAAACGCCTTAAAACATTCATGATCATTTCCCATATAGATCTTACCATCTGTTAATGTTCCATCAACATCCATGACCAGCAGCTTAATCGTATTCATCCTATCATTTCCTCTCGGTCAATTCTCGTAATTTTTGAAATATTTCTTTATATCCCCCTTCTTTTCCAAACAAAGCTGCCGTACCCAAAACAAATCCATCCACTCCTTTTGCATTCCATTCCGCAATTAATTCCGCAGAACAGGCACCGTCGATAGAGATGTTGAGGCTTAATTCTCGCTTCAATTGAACAAGTCGTTCAATTTTTTGACTGACATAGGGAAGATATAGCTGCCCAGCATGGCCAGGATTTACTCCCATTACCATCACATGCTTTACTACATTTAAAAGTTCAACGCAGCTCTCAATAGATGTACCTGGGCTGAGTACTATTCCCGGTTCAACTCCATTATCAATAATTTTTTGCAGTACAGTAGATGGATGATAAGTTGATTCAGGGTGAATGTAAATAATAGAAGCTCCTACCTTTGCAAAAAGTTCAATATAATTGCAAGGTTCCAAAATCATAAGATGAATATCAGATTTTATATGCGCATTTTCACAAACACATTTTATGTCGCCTAAACCCATTGCAAAATTAGGAACAAAACGGCCATCCATAATATCCAAGTGAAAACGATCTGCTCCTGCTTCTTCTAATAATTCAATTTCTCGAAGCAAATTGTCGTACTTCGCACACATTAGCGATGGCATAAGGATGCTCATTGGATATCACCCCTCAGTTTTGCAATAAATCCAAGTTTAATATCAGCACCTGTGATTTCCTCTCCTGGCCAAAGAAGAACAGACATTCCTAATCTAATCGCAACTCCGTCACATTCAGCTTTTCCAAATACTAAGGTAAAGCATTCAAGAGTGCTGCTCAAATTTTTATAGGAAGAAGTATTTGAAATCTTTTTCGTGATATAGGTCTCTTCCCAAATCTCACCACCATCTGGGTAATGTTTTATTAAGGATTTTTGGAAAATGTCTAACGCTTTTGAAGCCTTATCTATATGCAACTCTCGTTTCTTTCCCTGTCCATCAATGCGATCATAATCATAAAATCGATATGTGAAGTCTGCTCCTTCTTCGATTTCATAAACTAGGCTTCCGGCCGTAATTGAATGAAGCGTACCAGGATGAACAAACACGTAATCCCCTACAGAAACAGGAAGCGTGTCTACCATTTCAAGGTACTTTCTTTTAGAAAGCATTTCTTCCTTCTCGTCTTCATTTTGGCAAACACATCCATTCATAATGTAGCCATCATAAGGCGCTTCAAGAAAATACCATGACTCTCTTTTACCCCGCGCACAATGCTCAAGTATGCTAGCTGTTTCATCATTTGGATGCACTTGTATGCTTAAGTTACTATCTGCTTCAGTAAGTGCTATGGTAAGAGGGAAGTATGGGTATGCGTCCATGCCAAACTCTTCTCGCCATAGCGGAAACACTTCATTCAGCGTTTTCCCAGCATACTTACCATTTAGGATTGTGTTAGATATTTCTTCTCGGCAATACACAGAATAAAGATGTCCTATTTTTTTACAATTTGTCTTTAAATATCGAGCTAACCGCTCCCCTCCCCATATAGTTTTATGGCAAATAGTATCTAGCACAATCATTCACATTCTCCTAAACATGTGTATTTCTGATTGATTTTGTTAATATCGATCAACTGTTGAAGAAGTAGGTCCAGCATATCCAATCGTAACATACAACTGCCGTCACACAGAGCATTGTCCGGATCATTATGCACTTCCATAAACAGCCCATCAATAACCCCTGTGGCCATTGCAGCTTTTGCCAAATACGGAACATATTCACGTTTACCGCTATTACCATAATTAAATCCGCCGCCACTAATTTGTACACTATGCGTTGCGTCAAATATAACAGGATAGCCAAATTTAGCTAAGCGAACAAGGCCTGCCATATCTACAATCAAGTTATTATAGCCAAAACACGTTCCTCGCTCACAAAGCATAAAGTTTCTATTTTGAAAATACTCTAGCTTTTCTACCACGTTCGACATCTCTTCTGGACTCATAAATTGAGCTTTCTTAACATTTATAAGTTTTCCAGTTTTAGCCGCTGCATTTAGTAGATCAGTCTGTCGGCAAAGAAATGCGGGAATCTGAATAATATCTGCCACTTCAGCAACAGGCGCAGCTTGCCAAGGTTCATGAATATCGGTGGCAATTTTTACATGAAGTTCTCTTTTAATCCTTTCTAGAATACGCAGCCCCTCTTTCAGCCCGGGGCCACGATAATTTATCGCTTTAGTACGATTTGCCTTATCCCAAGAGGCCTTAAAATAAAAATTAAAATCATATTTCTGGACGATTTTTTTTATTTCGCTAGCAAGAAAATACGCATTTTCTTCCGATTCAATAACACAGGGCCCAGCAATTAAAACCAAATCCTTTTTATCCATTAGTTATTCTCCCTTCAGTTCAAAAAGTTTTTGAGCAAAGAGATAATCCTCCTTAGTATCAATATCCACGGCCTCTAAGTCATCTACAAATTGAATATATGGTTTGAAGCCTATTCGACGTTTATGCCCAATCCAAACTTGCTTTTTAAAAGCAAAAAATCCGCTAGTTTCTATAACCACCGGTTCAATATCCTGTGTTCGTGGAATCTTTTCCGGCAAATAATTAAGTGGTTTTCCACCATACCACGCGAAGGTCCTTAACGCCTGGGCTGCAAATGCGGAATCATATCCTTCTAATAGAATTTTTTCCACACCAGAATCAATGGATTCCGCCCGAATAAAAGGGGCCGTTGTCAGCGCTGCTACATATATATCTGCGTCTACCTCATTTATAAAAGCGCTATATGTATCTTGTGCCCTGATCAGATCACCATCAAGCCAAGTTTCTCGCTTTCTAAAACGTAACCTTTCATCATGAGGAACATAATCCATCACCCGTTCTTCACTGCAATATATGTAAATTTCATCAATGGTCTTACAGTTAAGAAGGGTATTGCAGATATGCCAGCATAGCGGATGTTTACCCAATGGTAAAATATTTTTGTTTGCCAGACGTTGACTGTTTAATTTGATTGTGACAAATGCAACTACTTTCATATGTTGTATCCTTCTTTTCTACTTAAATACATCTTAGAGATATCTTGCTTTAAACGATCAACTAGTTTTTTGGCAAAAATTACACCAACAGTACTTCCCAAATAGAAGGGGATTCCATACAAAATAGATTGCCCAGGCAGTTCTGCTATAGCAATAACCTGATTCATGGCGGCTTTTATAAACATATGCCATAAGAAAATATATAAAGAATATTTTCCGCACAAAACAAGCGGATTTGACCATCTTTTACTGAATTTGGCTACGCTAGTTTGCAAATAGGACACAAGTATCCAAATCAGCCAAATCAATAAAAAACCTTCTGCCATAGAATCCAACCCGGGCGGATTTCCTCCTCCAAATATCTGTTCTAATTTCATATGCATATCAGGAGCCATCTTGAGCGAGGAAATCCACACTAATACTAATCCTAAAGCTGGAAAAATTTCAAATATATTTGTTCCTGCTTTTTTCTGCTCATAGTTACATAGCTTAGCGCCAAATAACATTCCAATAATAAACACCCATCCATATGTCCCGCCCATAAAATATTGTCCTGCACCGTAAATAGGAAGCATATAGGTAAATTTAAGAAAACCAAGGCATACAGGAAACGCAAAAATTGCTAACATACACCGGAGTAATCCCGTCCTACATCGGCAAACCAAATAATAAATAACTGGTGCAACTAAAATCAACTGTATGTATAGGGGCACAAAATACACCGGGTTTGAAATATTAAAGCCTATAATATACTGCCATAAAGTATATAAATCAAGCTCCTTTTTCCAAAGAAACAGAAAGCCGGCAGTAAATACAATATACGGAATAAAAATTGATAAAATCTTAGGTTTCCAGAATTTTACCCAAAGAATATGAGTAATATCTTCCCCCCTTTCTGTAGAAAAAATGGTACTTAATTTGATAAATGCATTGATCCCAGCGCAAAACACTAAAATTTGAACGCAACTCCGTGAAAGTTTAAAAAACAAATCAGAAGAGTAAACATAATTATTTGAATGGTTAATTAACACCATTAGTATGCCGATACCTTTTAAGATATCAATCTGTATATAGCGTTTCTGCCTCATTGACCATTCTCCGAATTATCTACATCCATATGTCTATTAGCTTCTAACTTTATAATCTTTTCTTCCAGTAACTGAATCCTTTCCATGAGCATATCAGCTTTCTGAGACACTTTTCCAATTTGATTATTTGTTGCATTTACGTTTCGCAGCATCAAATTAGATACATCCAAAATAGGTGAAAGACATTTACGTCTTGTCCACTTAATTATAGCTTTGCCCTTTCTCGGGAAAAAGAAAAAGACCGTCTTTATGGTACCCTTAAATTTTGTAATGACAGCCTTATCCCGTTGCTCTGCCATAGCATCTAATGTCCTACTGAATAGTTCGCGATAATATTCTGGCTGTCCGCTTTCTTCAATCATTTGATTTAGTACAATTTTTTGATTTTGAGAAATGTTGGGCCAACAATCTTCGACTGCATTTCTAAAAATCATTTCGCGGCGCTTATCAAAAAAAATCTCTTCATCAAATAGTGTTTTTGTTAATCCTTCTAGATTTTGAAGGTATCGAATCATACTCTGCTTGCGCGTAATGTCTCTTTTATATCTTGCAGCATGAGATGTTGTAGCGGTATCAATATATCTGTAGTTGCTCATAACTTCAGGCATACAGCGAATAGGGCCTAAAGCAACCAATATCATCGCTATAGAACGGTCACATTGCATACGATCTAATAAAATAAGGCTTTTAAGGTCTTCACTACAATTTAAATATATATTTCGGTATACCAGCGCACCTGTTTGACCTGGCAGCTGCCATATACCATCTTTTAAGTCTTCTAACGAGTAATCTCCAGTACTACGCTGTCCATTATTGATCTTAATATGCATGTGCGCCTTACCATATTGATTGACCCACTTACATGCGTGCGTACAACCGATATAGTCAGGATTCTCTTCAAGAAAAGAAATTTGCCTTTGTAGTTTATGAATATTTGTCCAATAATCATCTCCTTCTAGGTTGGCAATATATCTTCCGCGTGCTTTTTTAAACAATTCCCACGCATTTCTACTAGCACCGACGTTTTCTGTATGCAATACAGGCCTAATAATCGCAGGATATCGTTCAGCATATTCTCGTATAATATCTTGCGTATCGTCTGTAGAGGCATCATCACCCACTAGAATTTCTATACTATATTCCGTTTCCTGAGAAAGGATACTGTCTATTGCTTGACGCAAATATCTTTCATGATTATAAGTTAACATAATAACACTAACATCTACCACAACTGGCTCATCAGGGCAGGTAGCATCTATAGCCTCAACGCTTTCTTGTTGCACATCTTCTTCCATTTTACCAATATCATCATACTTGAAAGCATTAGACTCATCTTTATTCTCTATACCTAAAACTTTCTCTAATTCAACTCTTGGAAAAACCTCCAATGCTCCACCGCGTGTTGCATTGTATACAGCGATACCACGCTTGTCCATTTCCTTCTTCAAAAAAGAAAATGCATCAATTAATAGCTCTTGTGCTTTTTTTAATTGATTATATTCCAGGAGATTTGGACTTTTTTCATCGCTAAAATGTTGGCCATTGGTAATATAATCACAATCAGTACCCAAAAAATAAATTTCTGTAAACCCCATATGCTGTGCAAGGTTAGCACAGTAGCATGCGACTGTGCGCATATTGTAATATCCCCATACAGGGTCATCAGAATAGTGGAATTTAACTGCTTTATCCGATAATAAATGATTAAGATAGCAAAAAGGAATTTGTATCGTCTTTTTCCCCGCATTATATTTTTGCAGTTCTTTTTTAAGTCTCGTGGGGAAAAAATTTTCTTCTTTAGAAAACTCATCCAGATTAATTATATATCCTTTTTTTATATAATCAATGTACACATAGGGGTCACATAGCGCATAGTATGTTGGACGCCATGATGTATTTTTGTACATTTTAAATATACCATTAACACTAAATGTGATCTCATCCTTTAGCATCTCAACATCTTTTACACTAAGACTTGGGCCCGTTGCCACAATAAAGCATCGCTCCCCTTTATGTCGATCTTTAAGTGCACAAATTTTTTTCTGATCTTCTCCATAGAAACCAGGCATCCGCAATTTGCGCAATATGGCTGCAATGGGAAAAAATATATAGTTAGTAGCAAGACCATCTCTGTGAAAGAATTGGTATAAAAATACATAGCGAAATTTAATAATCGGGATTCGTAACATTACATTTTTCTTTTTAGTTTCCATTTCCACATAGCAGAAATAATCGGTAATTCCATTATCTTTTAAAAAATCGCTATATTCTTTTACATGATAGCTACTAGCAATCAAATATACATTATTACCACCATAGATATTCTTACGAAATGTACTAATATCTTTAATGGGCACATTACTATATTCTCTAACATTTTCAGTGCGATTAAACGTATATACGCATGCAATATCATAAGTATTTTCATATTTTTTAATAAAATATGGACATACTCCATCCAGACCTATTAGTATTAACCGCTTGCCTGAAATATTTTTTTGAAATTTATCCCATGTGCTTTGAGATGTAACCTTATCTTTAAATTTATCTCTATTGCTAATAATGGCATTAATCATCCTCGGATCAAGCCCGAATAACAAAATAGAGAACAATATTTTATCTACTTTTTTAAATGCTTTCTTTATAATCAAACCTAAAACTCTCATTTATTTTCCCTCTTTATTGCTTTTGTTCCTCAGAGTAAAGATTCATCAATCAAACATGCTGCAGCATCCACATCAAATACTGGAATGTTTAACCTTTCACGAACTTCTCGTCTTTCTATAAAGTAGTTATCAATTAAAACAGAGCCGTTCGGAGAAATATAATCTGCTTTACTGGCACCTGGAATAATGTGTATAATTTTATCAAAAAGATTCTCTGATATTCGATACTTAGCCAATGAATCATTGAGATCCCCGACATGTTTTGTCAGTAACACTACTTTTATACCCTTTTGAATGGATTGATAAATCAATTTAACAATTGTAGTATTCACAGCGCCATTTACAATCAAGGTATCGTCGAAATCAACATACAAAGTGTCATATTTATACCCAAACCGAAACGCAGTTTTAATACATCTCTCAATCTGCAAAGGATAATCATTAAACAAAATAGTGACATCCATACCCATCGCATCAAAAAGAGAAAGTGCCGGAAAATTTATACCAAGTTGTCGATAAAACACCATTGTACCAGCCATACGAACGGAGAATTCCATTAGCTTCATTACGCCGTTTTTATCTTCTTTAATTTGGAAAAACCATGCACCACGCAGTCTAAATTTCCTACTAATTATTTCAGCAATTCTGTAGATCTCATTGGTCAGCTCTTTTCTGCAAGATTGAAATGTAATTCCCATTCCAATCCGCTCACGGGTGCGGGGTCCCACAAACAAAAGCCTTCCATGGCGATCCGTAAAGCAATCTACAGTATATTCCATGCCAGGCAAATATTCGCACACGACCATGTTATTTAAGTCATTCTTTAGTCTCTCAAAGCCCTCTTTTGACTTAATTAAACATGCTCCTTTTGCACCTTCTCCAATATTAGGTTTTACAAAAACAGGAAACTCTAGATCACTATACGGAGCATGGTACACCGTAGGGACAAATGTCTCATCTTTCAACTCGTCAAACATGACTTGTTTATTTCGTGCAACATATGATGCCCATTTATTGGAACAGACCATCTCTGCATGCAACTGCTCTGCAACTTCTTCAAGATATAATGCAATCGTATCATGAGTCGGTATAATCCATTCAATCTCAAATGCATCCAGCATTTGGTTAAAGTTATGTATAAATTCAGGACTATTTATAAAAAAATTTCCTATGCAAAAATGATCCTTAGGATACAACATTTCTGCATAGTCTCTTTTTGAAGATGCCCCAAATACATTAAAGTGTAGATTGTATTTTAATGCTTCATAAATTTCCAAAGAATTTTCAGCACCAGCAGGAAAAATTAACACATTTGTCCTCTTCATAATTTACAAATTCCACCCACATATTTCATAAATTATATCCGTCATATACTCCATATCTGATAAAGTATAACGTTGGTCAATTGGAAGCCACACTATTTCCTCAGCGGTTCGCCATTCAGTAGAATATTTAGAAACGGGTATACTCAATTCGGGCCATAACTTGGGAACAAAAATCTTTCGTGAAATTAATTCATTCCGCAAATCTTTATGAGAAAACTGCAAAAGCGGGTACATAAACAGTCCCGCATGATTTTTCACTCTAATTTGATTATACTGATCCAACCTACGTTCCAAAAAGGATACATTCTCCACTCTTTTTGCTATACACCAATCATAGTCTACTGCTCTGAGTAGATTTTCAGTTATCGCAGACATCTTGCGAGGGCCTGCCTGGTCAATAATATCTTCATTTTTGCGGGAATCAATGTAGTACTTTTGAGCTCCTTCTTCAAATCTGCCAGCAAGGAATCCCAGCCGCGCAGCAGATAGGTCCTGGTCAAGTAAACTATACACAGCTTCATCTGCACTTGTGTACAAATATGCGCCATCAGGAACTCCAAAATATTTTCTACAACTATATACTGTGGTAACACCGTCTACTGGTCTCTGAAAAAATGATTGAATATTATCTACTATAATATTGTGGAAACGATCACGAAAATCGGCAATCATATCATTTTCAATCTGGCCAAAATAGTTTGCAATTAAAAGTGCTTCATCATCCTGAAGAGATTTGTCAAAAATCGGCATCCATTCCCGTGAAATAGGATACGTATCAACTCTAATGCCAGAAGCTCGCAGTGTATCAGCTACACTATTGCACAAATACGCAGGAATATATACTGTTCGCAGGTGTTTTACATTTGCTTCATAGGCTATTCCGTATCGAGCCGCATTAAAGCGCAGGGCTTTTTCATGATATTCACGCCCTTGAAAATTTTGCAGCTCAAAATAACCTCCAATTTCTATCACATCAATAATCTCCTTTTACACTCATAAATGCACGCAATCTAAGAGAAATAATACCCTTAGCACACAGCCACCTTTTATGAGAAGGTTTTATTAGCAGTTTGATAATAGATTTTATAAAAAGCAACCGCCGAAACCGTGAAAAATCTACATGCACTTTTAGTTCATTTTGGGCATAGGCCTCTAATTTAAGAGTAAGCTGATATTCTATCAACTTACTATCATCGTTCTCTACAAAGAGTTTTGATGTGACATTTTGTCCATTCTTCTTTATTATGCTCCGATAGCAACTCATTGTACGAGATATAAACCCAAAGTTACCCTGTGATAGCAGTATTGTTGCTATCGTTCTATCCGCAATTAACGTGTGTGCCTTATATATCACGGTGTAATCGTACCTAGGCTCTCGATATATATTACGGTAAATCCATGTTGATGGATGTCCTGGCAAAAATACACCACCAAAATCTTTCAGACTAAAAAAATCTTTTTCACGAACCCATTTTGGAGTTCTTACTTCATAACCATTTTCATCAATGGTTTTACACAAATGATAGCAGCCCATATATTCAGGATGCTCTTCTAACCACTCCGTTTGCAACTGCAGCTTTTGATCATCTGTCCAAAAATCATCTCCTTCTAAATTTGCAATATAGTCTCCTTTTGCCCTAGTTAATAAATCATAAAGATTTTTTGTCGCTCCTATATTCTTCTTTCTTAGAAAAGGAACTATTATATCTGGATACTTTGACGCATATTCAATAATAATTTTTACAGTATGATCGGTTGATGCGTCGTCTCCAATTAAAATTTCATATCGAAAAGCTGTATCCTGCATCAGAATACTATCCAGTGCCTGTCTAATATATTTCTCATGATTATAAGTCAGTACAATCACACTGATTTTTACGGTCCTGTTGTCCATTTTCAGAGCTTCCTCATACTTTTTATCATTGCTCGCCGCCGGGTACCCGGCGGCAGGGCAGCAGACAGCAGTTTCTTTTTGCTCCATAGAGCAACAGATGGTTCAAAATGCACACGTGGCAATTCCAAAAAACGTAATCCGTCCTGTTCTGCTGTGAGGTAGACTCCCAACAAGCGCTCGGCCAGGTAGCCATCCACCCGGCGTTCCTGGGGTGAATAGCCGGACAGATCTGCCCACCAATCAAACTCCTCCAGCAACGAAAACAGCCAAGTACAATAATCGTGGAAAATCTGCCGTTTCATAATAAAAATATTTCCAAAATAGCAGATAGTATCTGACAGATACCGCTCCAGAGCAGGGATCATATCTGGATGTCGTTGACGCACAATCTTCTCTATCAGCTCTAGATCCTTCTGATGGTGGAATGGCGCGTCCGCATAATGCTCCCGTACAGGAAGATACATATTCTCCCCTTTGGGAACGATCAGGTCATACTGCTGGATTAACTCCGAAAACCCCTGATAGCCCAGCTTGTTCAGAAGAGGAATTGAGGGCTCTCGCTCAATACGGTAGGGACGCCTGGCACTGAGATCAGGATACAGATAGCGCCGATAGTGAAAAAAGCCATAGTAATCGATATCGACGTTTTTCCAAGCCCAATATTCAGCGGTCAGTTCACAGTAGTTGCGGTTTTTTTCAGAAATGTTGTCCCCAACATCGTCGTGTAGAAAGGCCGAAAAACGGGTGTCTGCCAAAGCCGCCCCCACCTGGATGGGAGCCAGTAGCGGGTGAGCAGGTACTTGGGCAGGCTGGTGGCAACAGACAAACAGCTTAATTTCCGCCATACAGATACCTCTACCAGCATAGTTTTAAATAGATTATATATTTTGTCCATTAAAAGTTTTATAGCAAAACTGTATAAGCCACCCATTGTGAGTTATTTTATCATATAATATAAATGTTTTCAATCCTCTCTCAACTAAATTTGGAAGCATTTAACTTTAACTCTATTCAATTACGGTTTTAATATTTACAAATTTGTTATCTTGTACTCATATCATGGGCTACGCCGGAGCTGCAAACTGCAGCACCGGCGTAGCCCCAACTTATTCTCTTTTACGCAAGCCCAAGCTGCTCCAACCAACCCATGGTACTCTCAGACAGGGTCAGCGTACCCATATGCTCCGCATTCCAGGCCAACATTTTTTGATACAGAGCTGTTACGCCTTCCAGGTACACCGGATCATCCTGGTAATACTGAATGATGACATGAAAGGCCTGCTCCCAGGTATCCGGATCCGCCGCTACATAATCGGTGTACTTATCCAGCATAGCGAAAGCCTGGTCAGCGTCCTGCTGCTCAAAATAATACTGGGCCAGATAGAGGGGAATGGTATTGGAATCCACCTCTTGCAATTTTGAGGCATAGATTGCCGCGTTGTCCTGGATCTCTTGCGACGGCGCCTCCATCTGCATGTAGCTGAGCACATAGGACAGCATATAGTCCGCCCATTCAAAGCGGTCCAGGGTAATGGCGCTCTCCAACGAGGCAAAGCTTTGCTCCCGCTCCACCAGGGATTTTGCATAGACATTACAGCCCAGCAGCACAGTATAGGCCAGTATCAGAACTGCCAATACCCAGGTCACGCCCTTCCGCACACCCTCCTTCACAAAGGACAGAGGCATAGTCTGGCCGCAGCACAGGGCAATCAGGCCAAATACGCCGAAGGCCAGGGGGAGATAGGCATAGTAGGAAAACACGACTTCCACAGCGGCATGTCCGGCCATAAAGACCAGTGCGCCGCCCAGTGCGGCAGTCAAAGGATTGGATTCCTCCTCCGGCTTGCGGCGGGATTTGATCACAGCAATCAGCGCGGTAACCAGCACCCCCACGAAGAGGATCAGACCCACAACACCGGTTTCCACCAGGGACTCAATATAATGGTTGTGGGCGTACTTGGTCTCATAATAGAAGGACTGCACGCTGACAATGCCGTTTTCATAGGCCCCCATACCCAGACCAATCACAGGGCTGCGCTGGAACAGCTTCATGCCGTCCTCAAAGAACACCACACGCTGAATGGCGTTCTGGTTGGCCCACAGGCCCTGCATACGGTTGGCGATGAAGTCGGGCAGCAGCTGATAGCCCAGGGGGAACTCGACAGCACCGCCGCTTCCCTCTAAAGCCACACGCTCCAGCGTCACCGGAGCATCCGCGGAGAAATTGGCGTACACCACAATACTGTCCTCCGGCACCTCCACCGCCGCTCCGTCGGCGGGGCCGGAATAGATAACCGTACTGGTATGCATCATGGTATCCTCTTTGTTCTGGCTCTCCAGAGTCACATTGATCGGTCCGTCCGCCGTAACAGACAGGGTATAGGAGCCAGGTTCAGGGTAGGCCGACCGGCGCAGGGTCTCTCCCGCGTTCAGAGACGCCGGACCGGTCATCTGCATGGCTACAACCGCAAAGACCACCAACAGCGCCACCACGGCGCCAATCAGGATGGGCACCACACGGGTACGCCCCTCCAGGGCCTTACCCAGCCGCTGGCCCACGAACTGGTCGGCCACGCACAGCAGCGCCGCGCCAACCACAACACAGACCAGCGGTACCGGCTGGAATCCAGTCCATTCCACCAGAGAGGTGGCGGATACCAGCACGCCCCCAGCGCCCACCAGGATCAGGGTCTCCACCATCAGCACCAGGGCGCTTCCTCTGGACTGCCTCCGCTCCAGCAGCAGGTAGATCAAAAACCCCACGGCAATGGTACCGCTGCCGCCCATACTGAATGCCAGCAGGAAGGACAGGGCATTGATATAGAGGCACACCAGATGGAACCTGCGGTGACCTGCCTGCCTGGAGGTGCCCGCCAGGCCCAGAGAGAGAAACACGCCGATACCCATGCACCCGGCAAACACGTTGGGATTGGTGAAAATGGAGTTCATCCGGATGCCCACTTCCACTGGCGTCAAATAGGCATAATCCTGAGTGAACAGGCCCAGCAGGCCCAGCACCGGCGTACTGATCAGGCGAGTGGAGAGCAGATCGATGCTCACCAGGCCCGCGACAGCTGCAGTTCCCTCCAGAACAGTGGCAAAGTTTCGGCCCAACATACCATGCTCGCCCTTGGCAAAGGCCAACAGCAAAATAACGCAGCAAAAGGAGATTAAAAGCACCACAAAGGAGCGCAGGGCAAACTTACCCGAGACGGCATACAGGGTTGAGACGCCGTTCATGATCACCCATAGGCTCAGCGCCAAAAAGGGTATGGACAGCCGCGCCGCAAACTGCTTATGCCGGTACACCAAAGCCGCAATTGCGCAGATAGCCGCAACCAACGCCACGCCTTTCGCAGTAGAAACACTGCTCAGGCAGATGACCAGGAAAAAAATCAGAATCAGCCCGGCGATCAGGCCGGTCTCTTTCCAGTTCCAGCCGGCTTGCGCCAGATCTGAAGCAGGTTTATGTGTTCTACGGGTTGACATGCTGTTCCTCCCAACCGCATGGCACACATGCCATGGTTTATCGTGTTATTGTACCACGGTTTTCCATTTCTGTCTATCTCACACCCAGGCTCTGGCCTACAATTTTTCCTGATTGACCACACCTTTGACCAGCGTCATAAACAAAATCTTCAGGTCAAAAAAGAAATTCCAGTTCTCGATATAGTAGATATCGTACCGGATCCGCTCCTCGATGGAGGTATCTCCCCGCAGGCCGTTGACCTGGGCCCAGCCGGTGATGCCGGGGCGCACCTGATGCTTGACCATGTACAGCGGAATCTCCTCCTTGAACTGCTGGACATAGTGGGGCACCTCCGGCCGGGGGCCTACCAGACTCATATCTCCCTTGAGGACGTTGAAAAACTGGGGCAGTTCATCAATGGAAAACTTCCGCAGGATCGCGCCGAATCTGGTCTTACGGGGATCTGTATTCCGGCTCCAGCCGGTATCCTGGGCAGCATTCACCCGCATGGAGCGGAACTTGTACATCATGAAGGGCTTCTTGTTGCGCCCCACCCGCTCCTGCTTGAAAATCACAGGACCGGGGGAGGACAACCGCACACCGATGGCCGCAATCAGCATAATGGGCGAGGTGCAGATGATGAGCGCCAGAGAGCCTACAATGTCAAGTGTCCGTTTGGCGGCGGCATGCATCCAGTTGTCCAGAGGGATATGCCGGATATTCATGAGAGGTATCCCCTCGATATTGTCAAACTGGGGATTGGAGGGGATATATTCGGCGTAAAAGGGAATCATGGAGAGCTTGATGCCGTCCTTTTCACAGGCCTCGATCACTTCTCTGGTAAACCGGAACTCCTCCGCCGGAAGGGCCACCACCACCTCATCGGGGCGTCTGCGCTCCAGCACCTTTTCCAGCGCCTTGACGCTGCCCAAATAGGTAAGGCCCGGAATGGAGTCATGCTCCGCCAGGTAGCCGTCGATCAGATAGCCGTACTCCTTCTGCCGGTTGATCACCTGGACATACCGCACCGCCATATGGCTGTCCCCCACCAGCAGCACATGCTTCTGGTTAAAGCCCTGCTGCCGGAAGTGGTGAAGCACCGAGCGGAGGCAGGCCCGCTTCGCGCACATCACCAAAAAGGACAGACATACGAAAATTGCCAGCACGCCGCGGGAGAAATGTATCCCTTTATAGAGGAACAATCCCGTCAGCGCCAAAATGTAGTTGATGAGGCATCCCCAGAACACCCGGGTAAGCTCCCAGCTGAGGGTCCGCTTCCGCAACGACTCATACAGTCCCATGGTGGCAAAGGTCACCAGATGAGAGGGGATCAGAAAGAGCAGCAGCAGCATATAGGCGGACAGCGGCACCGCGATGATGCCGTTATGCAGAATATGAAACCGGATGTAGAAGGCCACCGGCATGGCGATAAAAAGGATGAGTGCGTCCAACAGCACATTGATGGAATTCAGAGTGCGCTGGTTTTCCTTAATCATGTCAAAGCTTTCCCCTCTATTACACAGATCCCGCGGAGGCAGGCTGACCCAGCGGCGCCAGCGTCCCATACTGGGCCATCACCATCGGCTGTACCCGGTCCAGGGTATAGGCCTCCACCGCCTGACGGCCTCGCTCTCCCATCCGGTCCGCCAGCTCCGGGTCCTGAAGCAGCTCCTGAATACACCCGGCGCAGGCCGCCCAGTCCCCGTAGGGGTAGAGCAGCCCAGCCCCCGATTCCTCCAGCAGGTCGGTGTGGCCCTTCACCCGGCTGGCCACCACCGGCAGGCCGCAGTACATGGCCTCCATAATATTAAAGGGCAGGCCCTCGCTGCGACTGGCTGACACCGCCAGATCCGCCGCCCCATACCATGGGGCCATCTGGACCTGGCCGGGAAAGAGCACCCGCTCCTCCACACCCAGTTGGGCCGCCAGGGCCATGCATTCCTCCCGTAAGGCGCCCTGGCCGGGCAGGGCCAGCTTGACCCGCTCCGGCAGGCGGGCAACCGCCCGTATGAGCACCTGCTGGCTCTTCCGGCCGGAAAACTCCGCGGCGTACAGAAGCAGAACGTCGCTTTCCCCGACACCCCACTCTGACCGCAGGGCCGCCCGCTCCTCGCCGCTCACCGGCCGCAGGCGGCCGGTGTCCAGTCCGATGCCCGGTACCTCCACAATTTGTTTGCCCAGCTGATGGGCCTCGGCATATTGGGTATCCCAGTGGTTCATGGTCATCAGCAGGTCGGTGACCGGAGCCGCCAGGCGCTCCGCCCCTTTCAGGAGCATTCCTTTCACAGCGGAGGTATCCTCTCCAAATAAATAGCCGTGGGCAACACAGGCCACCTTGGGCCGGTTTCGGAGCCCCCGTACCGCCATTCTGGTGAAAAAGGAGGCCAGGGACGTGTGGCAGCTCACCAGATCATACCGTTCTTCCTTCATGAGCCGCCGCAGCTGCCGCCAGGCCGTCATATTACGGGGAGACAGCATCTCTTTCTCAAAAGGTATGTATACCACCCGATGGGCCTCCGGGATCTCCATAGGCGTACCGCCGCATGCCACCTCCACCGTCCAGCCCAGCTGCCGGAAGGCCGCCAGATAGGGCCGGTGGAAATTCACAATGTGGGAGTAGGTGGATGCAGTGAAAAGAACTTTGGACATGCTCTACTCCTTTATGTCACAATCGGCAGGATTGTCAGGAATTCTGTCAATTTTTGATTATATCACAGGCCTTCTAAAAAGAAAAGCAAACAATCCGCATTCCCTTTTTCTCATGCCTTTCCCCAGCCGCCCCGGCTGGCCAGGCGCAGCATACCGGTGCAGTACCGCTCCCACTGTTCCAATGTGTTCTGTGACGGGTCGCCCTCCCGGATACGCATGGTCCGGCGAATTTCCTTTGGGATGACCACCCGACCCAGATCGTCCTAATGTGTCAAGCTAAATATAAAAAATCAGTTGTGCAATTTTTTATCGTCATATTCCTCTATTTTAAGACATATACACCACTTTTCCATCAGAAAAATATGGAAAATTTTTTAGAACTCCAAAAAAGACGACTCGCCCCAAATCGGTGCAGGACACTTATTCAGTAGAAAAAGGGTACTCCAATGTGTCAAACAAAACATAAAACGTATGTATTTTGCACAAAAAATGTGGGAATCCATTGTGATATATGCTGGAAATTTCCCTTCGAAATGTGTATAGGCATAATTTTCGTGATAATGACGAACTAAGTCAAGAGGCAGCCTGATGTTTCAGGCTGCCTCTTGATTTTACCGTATAGTTGCTTACATTGGGACGCTCTCTTAGCAGAACTGCTTGCTCCATTCTGCATTGAGCGCAGTCAGTACCTGCTGAGCCGTTCCGAACACATCGTCAGGCTCCGAGGGAGAAATGACTCGAACACCTGCACGCTGGAATGTATCGGCCAGTTTCGGAACAAGCTGAAGATTTCTGAGCAACCGATCCGCTCCCTTTACCAAAACAGCATCAAATTGTTTGGAATCCAATGCGCTGAGAAGAGTTTGCAGTCCCGGCCGCTCCAGAGATGTCCCCGGGGCCATATCATGAAATGCAGACGTTACTTCATAGCCTTGCTTATTGGCCCAGTCTCTTAAATAGAGTTCTTGCGCGGAGATGGCCTCGTTCTGGTCGTCGTTAGCGACTCTCAAATACAGTGCAGCCTTCATACGGCTCTCCTTTCTTGCTTGTAGAGTTTTGCGAACAGGTCTTCAAATTTCCAACGCACCTCAATATGATGGTCGCTGAACACCGTGACCCGATCGATCGCGTCATACATGCTCGCTTTGAACGCCTCACCGCCCTCTGCGGAGGCCGACAGATACTCTTCCGCCTCACGCTGGACTGCGAGGTGTTCAGACTGAGCCTCTTGCTCCCGTTGCCGTTCTGCTTCGATTCTTGTGCGCTCCGCCTGCAGTTCAGTGACTCGGTCAGCCAGCGCGTTTTTCCGCTGAAGAAACAGTTCCCGGCTCATTGCTCCGCCCCGGTATTCCTCATAGTATTGGAATTTCCGGGCGTTCTGTCTGGTGATCTCCTGGTCGATTTTCTCCAATCGGTTATCCCAGCTCGGCTTAGGATTTCTGTGAAATGCGGTCTGGAGGTTTCGAGTCTGCTCTCCCATCAGCTCAAGCCGCGTGCGGTAGATGGGGATGAGGACCGCTTCCAAGTCCGTCTTACTCCATCGGATGTCAGCACAGGGAGCCTGCTCCTGGTAGAGCTGAGTGTCGCAGGCAAAATACGTGTCCAGGCCAAATGATTTCCGCAGCTTGCGTCCGCAGTGGCCGCAATAGAACACGCGGTCTGAACCATCCGGCGGTTTTCGCCCATGCTTTTTCACCGACCTGATCTGAGCTTGCGCAGCTTCATACTCCTCCTTCGTTACAATGGCTTCATGCGTCCCCTCTGTGACGATCCACTCTTCTCTTGGGACTCTGCGTTGGTTCCGGTCTCTCATATAGCGGTTCTCTCGAATATGGTTGGCCATAGAGCCGGTGTATTTGATATTTCGGAGGATATTGAGGACGGTCACATGGGACCACATGAGATCACGCTCCCGGCAGGCCGGCTTGAGACGGTGCTGCTTATACTCTAGGGGGGTAAGCACACCTCGCGCATTGAGCTCCCTGGCGATTTGTGTGGTGCTTTTCCCGGCAATGATAGAGAGAAAGATCTCACGGACGATGGGCGCCGTCTCTTCATCCGGCACCATCTGGTGCTTGTCTGATGGGTGCTTTCGGTATCCGTATGGCACGTGGTTCACAAACCGACCGTCCTTCATGCGCGCCTGCATGGCAGAGCGGACTTTTATGGAAAGATCCCGGCTGTAATTCTCATACATAAAGTTGCGGAAGGCAACGTCCATGCCGCCGGTCATGCCAATATATTTCTGGCTGTCATAGCCATCGTTGACAGCGATGATCCGCACACCCAGAAACGGGAAAATGTGTTCGAGGTAGTCGCCCACATCCAGGTAGTTCCGTCCAAAACGGGACAGGTCCTTTACAACGATGCAGGACACCTCTCCCCGGCGGGCCGCCTCGATCATGGCCTGGAATTGGGGGCGGTCGGTATTGGTGCCCGTCAGTCCGTCGTCGATAAATTCGAGGACAGAGTAACCGGACAGCTCCTCACTTCCGCGCAGATATTCCATGATGACTTTTCTCTGATTTCCAATGGACTGGCTCTGGTCAGTCAGACCGTGCGCGCGGTTAAAGTCTTCCAGCGAAGTCCGGTAATATGCTGCAAGTTTTTGCAGCATATCAGGCCACCTCCTCTCGCAGCGATTTGCATTGGGCCTGAATGGCTTTCAACTCATTGTCAAAGAGGAACGTGATTTTGATGGAACCGTCCGCCCAGACCTGAATCCGGTCCACAAAGGCTGCGATCAGTTCTTGTGAGACCTGCTCGGCGCGGCGGTATTCCTCGAACCGATTTTCCCACTCTTTTGCCTTTTCAATGGCTATGGAAACGCTGTCCTCGGGGCGCTCCAGACGTTCCGCCTCTTCCTTCAGGGCCTCGATCTCCGTTTGGTACTGCTCCCGTGCCATAGTACATTCTTCCTTTGTCAGGAGCCCGGACTTGTAGTCCTCGTACAGCGCCAGGGCATATCCCTGTTTCCGCTTGATTTCCTGCTGGAGTTTGTGTATCTCGCTATTTGCCTGCGCGTCATGGGGGCAGCCGGACGTTCTCCGTTCCGCCAGTTTCATAAGAACCGTCTGGGTATTGCAGAAAAGCTGGATCTGTACCCGCAGCGCCTCCAAAACAGCGGTATCCAGGTCATCACAGCGTATCGACTTTTTCACGCACTGCAGTTCACGGTGTTCCTCATAAGTCGGGCAAATATAAGTGAAATATGCCTTTTTTCGGTTCTGGCTGATGCTCCGATAGAGCTTCAGCTGGGTCCCGCAGTCCGCGCAGACCAGCTTCTCCCGATAAGGGTTACTCCGTACAGGCAGGTGGCCGCACGTGCCGTATACAGCCTTATAGGCCTTTGCGGCGGCCTCATTTACCTCCTGGACCCGGTCAAAAAGCTCTTGTGAGATGATGGGCTCATGGGTGTTATAGACGACGTCCCACTCTGTCTCCGGGACGCGGTGGGCCGGTATCCCACGAATCAGGCTCGCCGTGCATTTTCCCTGCGCCAGATGTCCGATATAGACGATATTGCGGAGAATATCGGAAAGGGCATGGCGGTTCCACAGCAGTGCGCTGCCTCTCTTGTTATTGTTGGTAATGATCCCATGCTCAAACCGATACCGGCCCGGCGATGGAATATCCCGTTCATTGAGCATCCGGGTGATCGTCCCATAACCGAGCCCCTGGGCACGCCACTCATAAATCTGACGAATCACCGGCGCTGTTTTCGGATCGACCAGAAGGCGATTCTTGTTTTCAGGGTCCTTGCGATAGCCGTGGGGGGCATAGCTGCCGATATACTCTCCGTTCTGACGCTTGGCCTTCAATGCCGCTCCGGATTTCATGGAAATATCCTTCGCATAATAGTCGTTTACGATATTCTTGACGGAGACGGTCAATTCATCCTGGGAACGGATGTTATGCGTGTCGTAGTTGTCATTGACGGAAATGAATCGAATGCCCAGCTTCGGACAGACGCGCTCCAGAAAATTACCGGTTTCGATATAGTTTCTGCCCAGACGGGACAAGTCCTTGACGATGATGCAGTTGACCTTGCCGGCGTTTACATCCCGCATCAGCCGCTCCCACTGGGGCCGTTCAAAGCTAACGCCGGAATAGCCGTTATCCAGGTATTGATCCGTCAGTCTCAGCTCCGGGTGCTCAGCGAGGTACTGCTTGATGATCTTGACCTGGCTTTCGATCGGGTCACCATCTGTCTTGCCATTGTCCAGCACGGAGAGGCGGGCATAGAGTCCTGTGTTGAATGTGATGGGCATTTTCTGGGCGGCTGCTTTCACTGGCACCGACGCCGTTCTCTTTTTTCTTGCCATGGTCAGCTCACCTCCGCTTCAGGAAGGCCCTCTACCGCATCCTGGTTCCGCAGAAACTCCACCATGTTGACGAGCTGATCCTGATAGCGAAGAACGACCCGGATCTTCTTGTCGGGATACAGTTCGATCTTATCCACCAGATTGACGACTGTGGCACGGCTCAGGCTCGGCAGGTTCTGATACTTCCGAAACTGGGAAAGCCAGCCGCTTCGATTTGCCACACCGTCCTGGATCATGGCCCGTTCTCTCTTCAATTTACCGATGTCCTTCTCGATTTCAACGATCTGCTGAGAGTAGCCCTCTTTCATCTGAAGGAACTCTTCCTGCGAGATCAGGCCGTCCTGCAGATCCTCATATATGCTGACCTTCATCGTCCGGCATTTCTCCATCTCGGCCGCTTTTACCTCGATCGCCTTATCCAGCCGGTCCGTCTCCCGGTGCTCCCAAGCCAGTTCCTCAATCTGTCTCAGAGCCCGCTCCATGTTCAAGATCAGCTTGATCTCAGATCGCAAGATGGCCAGGACGGTGCTCTCCAGCTCCTTTTCGGAAATCCTGCGCTTTTCACAGCTGCTTCCCTTGGCTGTATTGGGGCAGGTGTAATAGGCATATTTCGATCCATTATAGGTAACGGAGTGCCGTTTTGCCAGGGTGCCGCAGGTCCCGCAATAGACCCGGCCGGACAGTGGATAGACGGTCTCCGAGCCGGATGTCCGTCGGCTGTCCTCCTGCATCAGCTTCTGGACCAATTCAAATTCCCGCACCTGGATGATGGGCTCATGGGCATTTTCGATCCGACACCAATCCTGTTCATCCTTAATGATGGTGTGCTTTACCTTATAATTTGGTGTGGTGCGCTTTCCCTGGATCAGTACGCCGGTATAGACCTCGTTGGTGAGAATCCGGATCACTGTTTTGGGGCTCCACTTGCTACGGGCATTTGTTTGAAAGGCGGTCTTATATTTGATGCCGAGAGAACGTTTGTGCTCGGACGGGGGCAAAACCCCGCGGGCATTCAGCTTTTCCGCGATGGTCACCGGGCTCATCCCCTCGATCTTCCACCGGAAAATATCCCGGACGACTTCACCGGCCACCTCATCTATGACAAGCTGTGTTTTATCATCCGGGGCACGCAGGTATCCATAAGGGGTATAGTTGGAGACAAATTCTCCGTTTTTTCTTCGGCTCTCAAAGTTGCTCCGCACTTTGATGGAGATGTCCCGGCAATATGAGTCGTTAAGAAAATTCTTGATGGGGACGATCAGACTGTCGCTCGTAGAGAAGCTGAGGCTGTCGTAATTGTCGTTGACCGCGATAAAGCGCACCCCAAGCTGAGGAAATATCTTCTCAATGTAGCGGCCTGCGTCGATATACTCTCGGCCAAACCGGGACAAGTCCTTGACGATGATACAGTTGATTTTTCCCGCCTTCACCGCTTCCATCATTTTCTGGAACTGGGGCCGCTCAAAATTAGTTCCTGTACAGCCGTCATCGACAAATTCCGCGACCAGCTCAATATCGGGCCGCTGCGCCACAAACCGCTCAATGATTTTTCTCTGGCTGGAGATGCTGTCGCTCTCCGCTTTTTTGCTGGAAAAAGAAAAGTCGCCGTCTTCCTTAGAAAGTCTAAGGTAGTCGGCGGCTTTATAGATCTGATCTGATGAAATCAGCATAGCTACCGCTCCTGTCGTAATATTGGTGGCCGGACCACCTATAACGACTGGAGTTTCACTGATTTTGTCCGTGTTTATCTTATCACAGCTTCCTCAGAATGTCCAGCCGCATCTTGTGGTAAATCATTACAGGATCGACAGCATATCCGCAAAGCAATCGTTCAGGGTAGCGCTCCCCTCTGTATAGGCCACATCGACGACAACATCTCCCACCTTAAAACGGTAGGGGTTCTTGATCTGCCGGAGGAATGACCGGATGCGTTCCGTCTGCTCCAAACTGCTGTCTAGTTTCACATCTCGGATATCTACCAGTGCCTGCGTGTCTTTTCTATCTTGATATTCCTGTTTCATTCCCATAACCCCCTCACCGTCATTATTACCATTTTTTAGAATGTCATGCTTTGGGGCAAAAATATGTAGCGAAAAAGGGATCGCCATACGGCGATCCCCAATTGTTCACACTGATATGATATCAGAAATAAGCACTGCTTACAAGGTCATATTTATTGCCTATTTTGTTTTAGTATAACAGCGTAAATGTACTTAAATCATAACCAGTAATAAAGAGTTGGCTCAGTAACCATGAAATTTCCAGTAATATAATCTTTTTTAGAAATTTGCAAATGGTAACATGCAATCTACTAAGCAATAAGGCCACAAGTCCCAATAGCGGCCAGCGCAGGATCAAATGTCATGCTCTTTTCCTCCTCGTTCTCTTTTTCGACTTTGCTCCTTCAATGAAACAACCGGGAGCTCCTGCAATTCCTTTGGGAAACGCCCGCGATATAAGCGGTTATAATTTGTAACCAAAATCACATCGGCGTTGCCCTCTTTCACAGCCTGCATCACAGATTGTAAGCCGGGACGATCCATTGTCCGGCCATGATACCCCACATCCAGATATATCCCCGCGATTTCCATATTGTTTTTCTTTGCAAAGTCCATGAGATATAACTGTTGTCCCTTAATTGCATCAAGGGCAAAAGAGGTTTGAGGGCCGTCCACCCTGCAATATAACACCGCTTTCATATCGTCTCCCTCCTGTTTGAAATTTAGAGAACGCCGCGCCCATTTCCTTGACCTGTCCAAAGACAACAATACTCGGCGCGGCGTTCCCTTGCAGATGAGAGGGCGGCCCGGAGGGGCAGGCGGCCAGCCTGTCCTCTGGCGGATCGTGGCCGTGGGATGGCCAGCTCCATTTGCGGCGCTGGTGGTATTCGCTCGTCCTTCCGTGGAAGAAGTCACCGCGCACCCGCCGCCTGGCTCCCCGCGCTATGCTCGGGGCCGCCCTAGTTCACTTGCAGAGAGAAGAACTCCTCCTCTCATTAACCGAGACATTTTTTGATCATTTCCAAGTGGGGAAAAGCAAAAAATTAAAAAGTTTTTTTCATCTGCTCAAGCCCGCGTTTGATGGACTGCCGGACAGACTCTTCATGTACGCCTTCGGCCTCGGCAATTTCTTTGATGCTCTTGCCAAGAATGATATGGGCATCGATCCTGCGGCCCTGGGCTTCCGGCAAAGAATTGAGCGCGTTCCAGAGCCGGACAAACCGCTCCTTGCGCTCCAGCAGCTCTTCGGGCGTGGGCTCATGCAGGCAGGCCGAGTATTCGATCCCGTCCTCACAATCCAGGGAATACTGCGCCTTATGCCGGGAGAGCCGCCGCTGGTAAGCCATTTCGTGACGAGCATCGGCCACAAACACCTCGGCTACCTCGTCAGAAACCTCGATAAACTGATCCTGTGTGTACCAATAATAAAAATCTTTCAGATTGATTGTAGTCATAGTTAAACCTCCGTTTCGGTGTTGGGTGGATGAGTGACCGAAACGGGGCCCGGCGGGGAGCGGCACCCAGGGGAGCTGCTCCGAACCTCGGGACACTTTGTCTCGAAGTGCGGGCAACAAAAAGCGCCTGCATGACACAAAGTCACGCAAGCGCATGAAATTATACATTTACTATTGTACTGCGATATTTCATATTGATAACCAGAATACTCCGATGGAGGGGCTATACTTTTTTTATTTGATGGAGATTATGGGGGCTCTGAAAAAGTAAAAAGGACACGGCGGATAAGGTACAATAATTTTCGCAAATTGAAAAAAGGATGAGAAGAGACATGGTTTGCAGAACTCTGGTAGAATGAAGTCGCGACACACCATTCTGAAAGGAGACAGCA
>NZ_NFIQ01000043.1 GCF_002159455.1 Flavonifractor sp. An306 | reverse complement strand
CGCCTCCAGTGTAAAGGAACTATTCAAATTGTAAATGGCTGTTTTCAGTTGACCAAAATTGGCGTTTTTCGCCTGACCCGGAATGGCGATTATCGCCTGACGCTAACATATGAATTCGATAAGGGAAATAAATCCGGAGATTCCAGGCGATTTAGGGATTTTGAGGGGTTGGAGAAAAAATAAGATGGGGGTGGTGGGAGAATTTGTGGCGATTTTAGGAAATTTGAGCCAAAACAGTCTTTGAAAATCCAGCTGGGCATGAAGATAAATTTTGGTGGACATAGTTTGGATATCCTTTGAGTTTATCCGATGGAGCATGGAGCCGCTATTTTGATTACAGCGACAACACCAATTCACCCCATCCCTTTTCGTGCAGATTCAAGACTAGTTTATTTTTGTGATAAGCGTTACCATAAGGCACCAACGAAAGGGGGTGCTTGTTTATGGGGCTGATACTTGCTTTTATGATGGGTATGCTTACCATGGCTATCATTGTTGGGGTATTTTTCCGTATGCTCCTGTTTTTCCTGTTGTGGTTGATGGACTAAGAGAACACATTTAGGATAAGACAGCCAGCCTTCTTTTGTCAGGCTGGCTGTCTTTTTTACTATTACAGCCAAATTGCCAAATTACCAAAAATAAACTATACTTATCATAAAACTATATTGAGAATAGGGGCGGTCCGGATGGCGCAGTATGACAGGAAACGGAAAATAGATTCAGGTATAGATAATAAAGAACTATACAACCGTTTTAGAATATTTTATGTTCTGCGGCTACTGTGGAAGTGGGAAAATCATAAAGTAGACGAATTATATGAGATATTGAAAATAAACCGTACACTCTATGGGAGAATATTGGGCCTGGAAAAAATTGATTTGAAGGATAGACTTGAACAGCTTGCGCAGTTGACAGAAATACCAGCAAAATATTGGGATGGATATGAAAACATATCTTTGAGAAGTTGGGATTCACAGGAAGAAGATAGGGCATGGAAAAAGCTGATATCGTCGAGAAAGGAACATATAGGCAATCAAAAGACAAGTAAACAGATTGACATAGAAGGGGTAATAAACAAGAATTATAGAGAGGCCTTGAAGGAAAGTAACCTACAATACGAGAACGGATATTTTAAGCGACTAGTTTATTTTGCAAAATATAAAGAGAAACGACCAACGAAAACTGCGGAAGAATTACTGCAACAAGTAGAAAGAGATATTCAGAGAGTCTCCCGTATTGCGGTTGAAAATATGTTAACTAACCCTGACAGGTTGGAAGGACATCTTGAAATTGTTGTTAAATATGTGGAGCGTGTACGGGCAACGCTTATTTTACAAGGTTGGGACAGGTAATATATATGGCGGAATAAAAAGTTTTGCTTTTTTTGAAATGCTGTCATAGAAGTAAAAGCAAATATGCCTCCTAAAATGCTTTTAATGCTTTCCATAAAAAGCAAATATCACTGCACTGATAGCTAATGATTAAAAAAATGCGGCAGATTGAAGTGTCAATCTGCCGTATTTTTTTGGTGTAAGCTATGCGTGTAAAGAGGACAGGGCACCAAGCCCTAAAGGAAAGGCGTGTACCTTGAAAACAGAAGATGAGCGCACGAACTAGCACAGACGGAATTTTTAGGGGGCAGTATATCTCTTTACAATTTGACATAGGAGGAGTTTATGGGTAAGGGACGATTTACAGAGGCAGAAGCGTTGCCGCTGGTGTTGACACCAATGGATATAGCGGCGGTGCTGGGGATTTCCAGAAATACAGCTTATGAACTGATACATAGTGAAAAGTTTCCGGCCTTCCGAGTCGGGAAGCAGTATCGAATCAGCCGGGAGCGGTTTGTGGCCTGGCTCAATGGGGAAGCGGCTTAACAAAAGATGATGGAGGTTTATAGATATGGTACACATGGCTGAATTTGTGGAGCGGATCATAGCGGCTGGCACAATGGCTAAGGTTTATGAGGTCGCTGGTGGCCCTGTGGTGTTTGGGGCATGGAGCCGGGATGTGGGAACAATGGAGCGGCGGCTAAAGCTGGCTCTGGTGTACCCGGATGGGGAAATCAGCCCTGTCCGGGAATACGCCAAGCGGAAGCTGACAGAGGCAAAGGCACTAAATGATTTGGCTGACCTGGACGGCATAGCGCCAAAGATGGTGAATGAAATTTATGAGGCAGTGATGAAGCAACACCGCAACCTTCCTGTACAGGAGGACAGAAATGGACAGTGTTCTATCATGCAGGCATATCATGCCTTGTGTGAGTATGTGCGGGAGTATGAGGAACCTGGCAAGGTGTTTATCCGTGACGGCTATGGGAATATCCTTGCCAGCTATCTCCCCAATGTACTGAAACGGTTGGAGCTGGGATATAGCCGCCTGGAACTTGAGAAAAATTTGAAATCGTGGAACTTACTTCGGGTCAACAATGGGACAGCGCATCCCTACACCTACAAAATCAACACCGGGAGCGCAAATAACTGGTTTCTATCCTTTCGACTTTCTGAGAAAAGTGAGGTGGCAGCATGAGTATGGAGGCAAGCGTTCAAATCTTTTCCTATGTTGGCAGCAAGGCGAGAATGGCAGGAGTTCTCTCCCGCCTTATCCCCGGCCACTGTACAACTTACGCCGAGTTGTATTGCGGCAGCGGAGCCTTGGCGTTAAATAGCCGAAAATTTGAAGTCAAAATCCTTAATGACCTTATCTATATACGGGTATGCGTGCTGGGGAGGGTATTCCGCTTCAATGGAAAGATATTGATTTGAATAAGCGTACGATTCGGGTCAATAAGAAGGCCATCTTGCACCATGACTACGCAACCCACAGCGGCAAGCAAGAGATACAAGACTTCTGCAAAACCGAATCGAGCAAGCGAACGATAGTCATCACGGCGGGGTTGGTTGCTATTTTAGCGGAGCATAAGGAAGAAATGAAAAAGCGTGCGGCGGCGCTGGGGCTGGAATGGTCGGAGGATAGTCTTGTATTCTGGAACACCCGAAACAAAATTGTGCAGTATGGAAATCTGAAGGAGAGCCTAAACAAGATTTACCGAAAGGCAGGCATTGAGGGTGCGACCATGCACACACTTCGGCACACCTACGCTACCCGGTGTTTTGAAGCTGGTGTCGAACTTAAAGCTATAGCAGATCAATTAGGACATGCTAGCCCAAAAACAAGTTATGAACTTTATATCCACCTCTTTGAGGATACCAAAGCAAGGGAGATAGATAAGTTAGCGGGGATTGATAAGTTTATTTCGTCGGAACGGGAAGCGGAGGGCGCTGTTGTTATCCCGTTCCCGGAGAGGGAGAAGGCAGTTTAAGAGAGACAACAATTACGCATTTGACAAATGCGTAATTGCCAAGGTATAATACAAATAGCGAGGGCGCTGTTGCATGACGGTTAGCCCAGGTAAGCTGCTAAGGTTGAACCGTTAGCCGCTCGGTGGACTGGACCGGGCGGCTAACACGCTTTTGGGGCTATGTAGACCATCGTCAAAAAGACGATGATAAAACATACCAGAAAGCGGAGGGCTTTCGCCCAACGCCTGTTTCCCATCCGCATCACCCCCTTTCTCAAGGGAGTGGCTAACCGCCATTTTGTAACAGCGCCAGAGTTATCATAGCATAGGGGCAAAAGGTTGTAAAGGGTCGAAGCGGCTACCGGGCTTTTACCGTATTTTTACCGCTTCTAGGTTGGGAGTAGGTGGTCGGCCTTGGGATTGGGTGGGAGGCCAGGGGAGAGAAAACCTTGATAAATGGGGCTGTTTGGGATAGATTAGCACTCGCTAAACCGCTGACCCTATAAAGGTGAAGGATATGCTCCTCAAAGAGGCTATCGAGGAGAAGCGGGAGGCCGACGCCAGAGCCGTGGAGGCTTTCGGCGGTCACCTGGAGGACCCGGAGAGCGTGTAACGCTCCATTGGAAGAAAAAAGCAGAGAGCTCCCGCCCGGAATATTTCCCGGGCGGGAGCTTTTTTGACAGAACGGGGATCTTGGGGTATAATCACAGCCTATCTACCTCAGACAGGAGACCCCCAAATGAAACAGAACGATTCCAAGCTGAAAACCGGCCTGTGGCAGGCCGTATTCCTGCTGCTGACGCCTCTGACCGCCCTATGGCTCATGCAGCTTACCTATGGGTCCCCGCCCTGGAGCATGGCGCTGGGGCCCACCCTGGCCAACGCCCTGTGCATTGCCCTGCTGTTCTGGCCTCTGTGCGGGCTGGTGGGACGGATCGCCCCCTGCTCCATCGGCATCCACATTGCCGCCGGGGCCTGGGGAGCGGCCAATTATTTCGTCAATTCCTTCCGGGGCACCCCCATCCTGCCCTGGGACTTTTCCGCACTGAATACTGCCGCCGACGTGGCGGGCAGCTATCGCTTCATCCCCACCTGGCAGATGGCGGCAGCGGCCGCTTTGATGGTGGCCCTGATCCTGTTTCTCCACAAGGAGGAGCGCAAGGCCCGGCTGCGGCTGACCGGAAAGCGGTGGCCCTTGCGGCTGGTGTGCCTGGGAGCTGGGCTTCTGTGTCTGACACAGCTCTTTCCAACCCAGAAGCTGGAGCGCTTTTCGGTGAAAACCGACGTGTGGGACCCGGCGGGCTCCTATCGCACATGGGGCTGCCTGGCGGCCTTTCTGCGCAACACCGAATTTTTGGAGGTGGACCAGCCGGAGGACCCCTCCGGGGCGCACGTGGCGCAGATCATGGCGGAGGTGGAGCCGCCGGAGCCGGCGGAGGTGCCGGTGGAGCGGCCCAACATCGTGGCCATCATGAACGAGTCCTGGGCGGATTTCGAGTACTATGGCAACCTCTCCCTCAGCGAGAGCGTCACCGATTACATTTCCTCCCTGGACAACGGGGTGTACGGCCACGCCTATACCTCCGTGTTCGGCGCCGGTACCAGCGCCAGCGAGTTTGAATTTCTCACCGGCAACTCCATGGCCTTCCTGCCCTCGGGCAGCATCCCCTATCAGCAGTATGTGCTGGGCCCCACGGCCTCTCTGGCCTCCCGGCTGAAGGCGGAGGGCTATGACACCCTGGCCTTTCACCCCGGAGAGTACACCTCCTGGCAGCGGGACCGGGCCTACCCCAACCTGGGGTTTGACCGCTACAAGTGCGGCGCGGACATGGACGTGCCCCAGAGCTTTGAGCACGGCTATGTCAGCGACCAGTCCGACTTTGCGCAGATCATCTGGGAGTTCGAGCACCGGCAGGGGGACAAGCCTCTGTTTCTGTTCAACGTCACCATCCAGAACCACGGCGGCTATACCGCGGCGGACTATCCCGCCCAGGTCACCCTCACTGACGAGCCGGGGAAGTACCCCATGGCGGAGCAGTACCTCACCCTGGCCAACAAGACCGACCAGGCCTTCCGTACCCTGGTGGAGTACTTTGCGCAGCAGGAGGAGCCCACCATCATCGCCATGTTCGGGGATCACCAGCCCTCTGTGGAGCAGGAATTTCTGGACAAGGCCTACGGCGTCACCCAGGACCGGATGGACATGAAACAGTATATGGGCAAGTATATGGTCCCCTTTGTCATCTGGGCCAACTACCCTCTGCCGGAGGAGGGGCCGGAGTTCACCAGCCTGAACTTCCTGGGCCAGCATCTGCTGCGGTACGCGGGCGTGGAGAGCACCGCCTACGGGGATTACCTGTGGCAGCTTCAGCAGCAGCTGCCCGCCCTTACCTTTGTGGGGTACGTGGACCGGAAGGGAAGGGCCTACAGCCATCTGGAGACCAACGACTACACGGCCCTGATCCAAGACTACCAGTGCGTGCAGTATAATAACCTCTTTGGCGGCGATGAGCGGCTGGCGGAGCTGTTCGACGGCCCATGAAAGCAGAAAAGAGACCTGCCTGAGACAGGTCTCTTTTTGCGTCTTACAGCAGGATCACGCCCGCGTCCTGGCAGGCCTGCATGGTCTGCTCATCCCAGACGGAGGCCTGCACCTCGCCGATGTGGGCCTTGCCCAGCAGCAGCATGCACAGCCGGGACTGGCCGATGCCGCCGCCGATGGTCAGGGGCAGCTTGCCCTCCAGCAGCATCTTGTGGAAGGGGAGGGAGCGGCGGCTGTCACATCCGGCGATGGCCAGCTGCCGGTCCATGGCGGTGGGATCCACCCGGATGCCCATGGAGGACACTTCAAAGGCCCGTTCCAGCACCGGGTTCCACAGCAGGATATCCCCGTTCAGGGTCCAGTCGTCGTAGTCCGGCGCCCGGCCGTCGTGGGGCTTGCCCGACTTCAGGGCCCCGCCGATGCCCATAAGGAAGGTGGTGGGATGCTCCTTCACCCAGGCGTCCTCCCGCTCCTTGGGGGTCAGGTCGGGGAACCGGTCCTCCAGCTCCTGGGTGGTGACAAAAGACACCTCGGTGTTCAGCACGGGCAGGGCAGTGAGCTGGGGGAACACCGAGCGGAGGGTGGCCTGGGTCTCCGCCATGGCCTTGACAATGGTGCGCACCGTGTCCTTCAGGTAGGCCTCATTCCGGTCCCGGGGGGCGATGACCTTCTCCCAGTCCCACTGGTCCACATAGACCGAGTGGAGATTGTCCAGCTCCTCATCCCGGCGGATGGCGTTCATGTCGGTGTACAGGCCCTCTCCCACTGAGAACTGGTAGCGGTACAGGGCCATCCGCTTCCACTTGGCCAGGGAGTGGACCACCTGGGCGTCCCGTCCGGCGTCGGGGATGTCAAAGGACACCGGCCGCTCCACCCCGTTCAGATCGTCGTTGAGGCCGGTGGAGGCCTCCACAAACAGGGGGGCGGATACCCGGCGCAGATGGAGGGCGCCGCCCAGAGTATCCTCAAACAGCCGCTTCAGCAGGCCGATGGCCTTCTGGGTGTCGTATAAGTTCAGACAGGGGGCGTACCCCTGGGGGATCACGGTTTGCAGCATGAGAAACGCTCCTTTTTCAAACAAGTTGCTCTGTCACATTATACAGGAAAAGTATCCCGGCGGCAAGGGTCTATGCCGGAGGGGACTTGGGGAATTGCGATAATAAATATTTATTATAATATAAAGTATCATCATTTTACATGATGGGAAAAGAGGCGTATACTAGGTGTGCATCAGATGTAAATGTTGGAAGGAGCAGTTGTGATGAAACAATGGAGAGAGAGAAGCAAGGGCCTGCTGCTGTGCCTGGTGCTGGCCATTCCCTGCTGGCTGCTGGGGAAGGCGGTACCTGTGGTGGGCGGACCGGTGTTCGCCATTCTGGCGGGCATGGTGATCGCCCTGTTTTACCGGGAAAAGAAGGGAACCCAGGCAGGGATCGCCTACACCTCCAAGTATATTCTGCAGCTGGCGGTGGTGCTGCTGGGCTTTGGCATGAACATGACGGAGGTGGCCCGGGTGGGTCTGACCTCCCTGCCCATCATTGTCTCCACCATCACCACCTCCCTGGTGGTGGCCTTCCTGCTGCACAAGCTGATGGGGATGCCCACCAATATCTCCACCCTGGTGGGGGTGGGCTCCTCCATCTGCGGCGGCTCCGCCATTGCCGCCACCGCCCCGGTGATCGGGGCGGACGATGAGGAGATCGCCCAGTCCATCTCGGTGATTTTCCTGTTCAACGTGGCGGCAGCCCTGCTGTTCCCCACCTTCGGCGGTGTGCTGGGCCTGAGCAATGAGGGTTTCGGCCTGTTTGCCGGCACGGCGGTAAACGACACCTCCTCGGTGACGGCGGCGGCGGCCGCCTGGGACGGGATGCATCCCGGGGCCAACACCCTGGATACCGCCACCATCGTCAAGCTCACCCGCACCCTGGCCATCATCCCCATCACCCTGGCCCTGGCCTTTTTCCGGGTGATCCGGGCCAAGCGGGCCGGTGGAGAGAAGGAAGGCAGCTTCCAGCTGAACAAGATTTTCCCCTTCTTCATCCTGTTTTTCGTGTTGGCCTCCATCCTCACCACAGTGTGCCTGAACCTGGGGGTGAGCGGCGGGGTGTTTACCCCCTTCAAGGAGCTGAGCAAGTTCTTTATCATCATGGCCATGGCGGCCATCGGTCTGAATACCGATATCGTCAAGCTGATCAAAACCGGCGGAAAGCCCATTCTGATGGGGGCCTGCTGCTGGGCGGCCATTACGGCAGTGAGCCTGGGGATGCAACACATGCTGGGGATCTGGTAAACCTCAGGGGTGCCGTTTCCACAGCACCTGCCGGGCCCGGAGCACAAAGAAGAGGATCCGCACCACCCAGTCCCCCACCATGGCGATCCACACGCCGATGACACCCAGGCCGAAGTGGACGCCCAGGATGTAGCTGCAACCCAGCCGCACCAGAATCATGGAGCAGACCGAGATGACCATGGGCACCTTCACATCCCCGGCGGCCCGCAGGGCGTTGGGCATGGTGAAGGCCATGGGCCACAGCAGCATGGCGCAGCCGTTGTGGATGAAGATGAGCACCGTGGCGTACCACTGGGTCTCGGGGGACAGGCTGTACAGCCTGAGCAGGAGGGGCAGGCCGGCCAGCAGCACGGCGTTCAGGCCCCAGGTGCAGAGGTAGGCCAGCTTCATCAGCTTGACGGTATAGCGGCGGACCTGGTCCCAGGCCTCCGCGCCCACGCACTGCCCCACCACGGTGATGAGGGCCAGGCCGATGGCCTGGGCGGGGATTACGCCAAAGCTGTCGATGTTGTTGGCCACGGCGTTGGCGGCGGTCTGGACGGTGCCGAAGGTGGAGATCAGGCTGACCAGCAGCACCCGGCCCAGCTGAAAGAAGCTGTTTTCCAGGCTGTTGGGCACCCCGATGCGCAGGATGCGGGCCATCATGTCCGGCTCGAACCGGAAGGAGAGCAGCCCCTGTACCCGCACCGGGTTGCTCTTGCCGTGGAGCAGAAGGAGCATCATCACCGCCGCCACGATCCGGGACAGCAGGGAGGACCAGGCCACCCCGTCCACCCCCCGGTGGAAGCCGAACACGAAGATGGCGTTGCCCACGATGTTCTGGCCGTTCATCCAGGCGGACACCAGCATGGAGGCCCGGGAGTTGCCCATGGCCCGCAGAAGGGCGGCGCAGCCGCTGTACAGGGCGATAAAGGGGTAGGAGAGGGCGGAGATGACGAAGTAGGTGACAGCCCCCTCCATCACCGCTGGCTCCACCTGGCCGAAGAGCAGGCCCAGCAGGGGCCGGTGGAAGAGCAGCACCAGGGCCATCATGGCCAGGGACGCGGCGGAAATAATGTACATCAGCTGATTGGCGGCCCGGTTGGCCCGGTCCAGGTGCTCGGCCCCGATGGACTGGGCGCACACCACCGCGCCGCCGGTGGCGAGGGCGGCGAAAATATTGAGGATCAGCACGTTGATCAGATCCACCAGGGCCACGCTGGACACCGCAGCCTCCCCGGCGGCGGAGACCATGGTGATGTCCGCCATGCCTACCATGACGGAGAGAAACTGTTCGATGATCAGGGGCAGGATAAGCCTGCGCAGGGAATCCTTGCTGAACACGGAGAAACGACCGCTCCTTCCTTTGGGTTTGGCGGGTAACTGGCGCAACGCAGGCCAGTATACCCCCTTTGCCATAAAATTGCAATGAAAATCCCGGATCTCCTCCAATGAAGGTTGCGTTTTTTTTCAGATGGAGGTATAATTTGCCTCGATAAAGAATTTCGTCAGATCGAGGAGGAGACCATGGAAAAGATTCAGATGACCACCCCTCTGGTGGAGATGGACGGCGACGAGATGACCCGGGTGCTGTGGCAGCAGATCAAGGACGAACTGCTCCTGCCCTTCATCGACCTGAAGACCGAGTATTACGACCTGGGCCTGCCCTACCGGGAGGAGACGAAGGATCAGGTGACCATCGACTCCGCCGAGGCCACCAAAAAGTACGGTGTGGCGGTGAAGTGCGCCACCATCACCCCCAACGCCCAGCGGGTGGAGGAGTACAAGCTCTCCCAGATGTGGAAGTCCCCCAACGGCACCATCCGGGCCATCCTGGACGGCACCGTATTCCGGGCCCCCATCATGGTGAAGGGGATCTCTCCGGTGGTGAAGAACTGGAACAAGCCCATCACCATTGCCCGTCACGCCTATGGCGACGTGTACAAGTCCACCGAGTACCGGGTGCCCGGCCCCGGCAAGGCCGAGCTGGTCTTTACCGACGAGAGCGGCAAGGAGCAGTTCCGCCAGACCATCTACGACTTTGAGTGCGGCGGCGTGCTCCAGGGCCAGTACAACAAGGACAGCTCCATTGTCTCCTTTGCCCGCTCCTGCTTCCAGTACGCCATTGACACCAGGCAGGACCTGTGGTTTGCCACCAAGGATACCATCTCCAAGAAATACGACCACACCTTTAAGGATATTTTCCAGGAGATCTTCGACAGGGAGTACAAGGCCAGGTTCGATGAGCTGGGCATTGAGTACTTCTACACCCTCATTGACGACGCGGTGGCCCGGGTGGTCCGCAGCGAGGGCGGCTTTATCTGGGCCTGCAAGAACTACGACGGCGACGTGATGAGCGACATGGTCTCCACCGCCTTCGGCTCTCTGGCCATGATGACCTCCGTGTTGGTGTCCCCCGACGGCAAATACGAGTATGAGGCCGCCCACGGCACCGTCACCCGCCACTACTATAAGTATCTGAAGGGGGAGGAGACCTCCACCAACCCGGTGGCCACCCTCTTTGCCTGGAGCGGCGCCCTGCGCAAGCGGGGGGAGCTGGACGGCATCCAGGCTCTGGTGAGCTTTGCCGACAAGCTGGAGCAGGCCGCCATCGACACCATCGAGTCCGGCGTGATGACCAAGGATCTGGTGGGCCTGTGGGAGGGGGAGACCCCCGCCAAGGGCGTCAATTCCCTGGACTTCCTCAAGGCCATCCGGACCAGGCTGGAAGAGACCCTGTAACCGCGGCGGCGAGCTTTGCTGAAAAAACAGGCATCCACACCAAGGTGTGGATGCCTGTTTTTCATCTTACCGGGTATCTGCACAGCGAGGGGTATTATGGGAAAGGGGGAACTCAGAACATAAGGGGAATGAAGTACAGACCCAGGCAGGTGATCACGACCCAGAACACGCAGATGAACGCCATGAAGCCCCACACGTCCTTCAGCTTCATGCCCACCACGCTCAGAGCGGGGATGACATACAGGGGCTGGAGCAGGTTGGTGCACTCGTCGCCCAGCACGAAGGCGTTCAGACAGGTAGCCAGGTCGGCTCCCTGGATGTTCTGCACAGTCTGCACGATCAGGGGACCCTGCACGGTGAACTGGCCGCCCTGAGAGGGGATGAAGCAGTTGACCAGGCAGGCGGACAGGAAGGTGAAGATGGGCAGGGTGCGGGCGGTAGCCACAGAGGTGATGGCGCTGATGAGCACGGAGCCCAGGCCGCCCTCAATGTACATCATGCCCATGATGGCGCCGTAGAAGGGGAACTGCATGATGATGTCGGTGGCCAGGTGCATGGAGTCGGCGTGGGCGGTGATCCAGGCGCTGGGCTGGGGGAACAGGAAGCAGTTGATGCCCACGAACAGGAAGATCACCAGGTTCATGTTCAGCGCGCCGAAGAAGCCCTTGGTGAAGAAGTCATAGAAGATGTTGATAAAGATGAAGACGCCCACCACCCACATAATGGGCTTGCAGGTGTTCATCTTCTGGGCAAAGGTGGAGGCCTTCTCGGTGATCTTGTAGTCGTTGGGGACCACGTCGGCCTGGGTGGCCACGTCCCGCAGCTCGATGAGCTCGTCCTCACCGGGCTGGGTGAAGAGCACGATCAGGATGAAGGCGATGGCCAGCACGGTGAACAGGATCACGTTGGGGGTATTGTAGCAGGTCTCCAGCACCGTCATGGTGTGGCCCACGATCTCAGCGTAGGAGCTGCCCTCGGTAGCCAGGTTGGAGTACAGGGTGGCGGAGGGCCCAAGGCACTGGCCCAGGATCATGCAGGTGTAGCCGCCGGCCACCATCATGGGGAAGTGGAGGCCCTTGACCCGCTTGGCCAGCTGCATGGACAGGATGGGGGTGACGATGGTGCAGAAGGCGTAGTTGATCATGGAGGTCACATAGCCGAACACCATCATCAGGATGATGGCGGCGTAGCGGTTGTGGACATGGCTTGCCATGGCGTTCAGCAGCCTGTTGACCTGGGGACTGCGGGCGCAGGTGGCGCACACGCAGACCATAATGCCCATCTGGAAGGCCAGGGTGAACTGGCTGCTCAGACCGCCCCACCAGGCCTGGAGGAGCTCCACGGGGCCCTTGCCGATGATCAGGGACAGGACGAACACCACGATCATCAGGATAACGCAGAAGACGAAGGAATCGGGGATGATCTTCTCAGCTGCAAAGTTGAACTTCTTGCTGATATTCCACAGCGGAGTTCCTTTCAGCTTCTTGGCTTGAGACTACGGGGACATGGAATCGCTTCCTTTCTCTCATCTTTTTCTCTCATCTATTGCCTCGTTCCAGGTGAACGAAAGGCGCGGGGAAGTGGGAATTGCTTATTTGCCGTACAGCATCCGGATGAGGTACTCGTTCAGGTCGGCGTTGGATTTGGCCACCTGTTCGGGGGTCCACTTCTGGAAGCCCTCGCCGGTCTTGAAGCCGATCTTGCCCTCATCCCGCAGCTGCTTGAGCAGGGGGGAGGGCTCGTGGGAGTCCTCCAGATCCTTCAGAATGTAATCGTGGATGTTGTAGGTCAGGTCGGTGCCCACCATGTCGGCGTTCTCCATGGGGGCCAGCTGGGGCAGGCGCAGGCCGAAGGAGTACTTCACCGCCTCGTCCACGGTGGCGGCGTCGGCGATGCCGTGCTCCACGATGGAGATGGCCTCACGCCACAGGGCGTGCTGCATCCGGTTGGCGATAAAGCCGGGCACGTCCTTCTTGCACAGCACCGGCTTCTTGCCCACCGAGCGGAGCACCTCCATGACAGTCTGGGCGGTCTCCTCGGAGGAGGCGTCGGACTTGACCACCTCCACCAGGGGGATCAGATGGCCGGGGTTCCAGAAGTGGGTGCCCACAAACCGCTCCCGGTGCTTCAGCTCGGCGGAGATCTCGCTGGGGCTCATGACGGAGGAGTTGGTGCAGAAGATGGTGTCCTCGGCGCAGCGCGCCTCCAGCTTGGCGAAGGTCTCCCGCTTGATCTTCATGTCCTCGAACACGGCCTCGATGACCAGGTCGGCGTTCTTGACGATATCGCTGTCGATATCGGTGGTGAAGGAGATGCGGGAGAGCCGGTCGTTGAGCTCATCCTCGGTAATGACGCCCTTGTCCAGCAGCTGCTTGGTGTTGGTGCGGATGCCGGCCTCCACGTCGGTGGAGTAGAGGTCGTACATGCCCACCTGGAAATTGGGGTTGGAGGCGAACACATAGCCGATGTTCTTGCCCATCATGCCGGCGCCGCAGATCAGGATGTTCTTGATATTCTGGGTGGTTTTCATAGCGATATACCTCCCCTTACTTCTTCAGGCTCAGGATCTCACGGGCCTCGTCGGGGGTGGCCACCTGCTTGCCGAACTCCTCGATGACCCGGCGGGCCCGCTCCACGAACTGCACGTTGCTCTCAGCCAGCTGGCCCTTGGAATACATCACGTTGTCCTCCATGCCCACGCGGATGTGGCCGCCCAGGGCCACGGCGCCGTACAGCATGGTCATGGCGGAGTGGCCCACGCCGAAGCAGCTCCAGGTGGAGCCGGGGCACAGGGACTCCATGGTCTCCTTCATGAACACCAGGTTCTTCATGGTGCCGGGGATGCCGTTGGCGCAGCCCATGCAGAACTGGAAGTGGAGGGGGGCCTTCAGCACGCCCTTCTTCAGGTAGTACTGGGCGTTGGCGATCATGCCGGGGTCAAAGGCCTCGATCTCGGGCTTGACGCCCCAGGCCTGCATGTTCTGGCCCAGCTCCTCCAGGAAGGCGGGGGGGTTGAGGAACAGGGAGGTGTGCAGCCAGTTCATGGAGCCGCAGTCGTAGGAGCCCATCTCGGGGCGCAGCTCCTTCAGGTGAGCCTGACGGGTCTCGTCGGTGGCGTTCAGGTCGCCGGAGGTGGTCATGTTCAGGATGATGTCGCAGTCGGGGTGGTTGGCGCGCAGCAGCTCCACAGTCTTGGCAAAGCGGTTCTTGTCCATGGTGCCCTTGCCCTCGTCGTCCCGCATGTGCAGGTGGGCCACGGCGGCGCCGGCCTTCCAGCAGGCGTACACGTCCTCGGCGATCTCCTCGGGGGTCATGGGCACGTTGGGGTTGTTGGCCTTGGTGGGCCAGGCGCCGGTGGTGGCTACGGTAATGATGGTCTTATCCATAAAAGCACATCTCCTTTTTTATGCGGAGCGGAAAATGGGTTCCCGCTTCTGTTGCTGTTCGCCATAAAGAAAAAGCAAACCGCGTGCCAAAAAAGAAAACGGGCGAAAAAAACCTTCCAGCCATTGGACCGCAGGTATTTGGGAAACCGGGGGAAACAGACAAAAAAGCGCCTTGTGGTGAAAAAATTCACCACAAGGCGCTGGGATAAACTGGATGACAAAGGGAAAATCAGGGAAAGCGGCAGGCGGAACTCCTTGAAAGACGGGGAGAGTACCTGCTGGTGAAAAAATTCACCGCATATGGTGAAAAAATTCACCGCTCGTCCGGGCCAGAGTTGTCCTGCTGAAAGTGGCGGTACTTTTTGACCAGGGTGGAGTGGTCCACCCCCAGGGCCTTGGCGGCCTTGCGCAGGGAGCCCTCCCGCTCCACGGCCTGGAGGATCACCTCCCGCTCAAAGGCGAAGACCTGCTGGCGCAGGGTGCCGCCGGCGGCGGGGTTCAGGTGGCTGTGGCTGCCGTCGGGGTTAAGGGCGGAGTAGACCACGTCCCGGGTGATGATGCCGCCGGAGTTGGTGACCACAATGCGCTCCAGCATGTTTTCCAGCTCCCGGATGTTGCCCGGCCAGCGGTAGCTCTGCAGCAGGTCCATGCCGGCGGCGCTGATGCGGGTATCCTTGCCGTATTTCTTGCTGAAGTCGGCGCAGAAGCGCTCCACCAGGTAGGGGATGTCCTCCTTCCGCTCCCGCAGGGGCTTGAGCTCGATGGGCACCACGTTGAGCCGGTAGTACAGGTCCTCCCGGAACCGGCCCGCCCGCACCTGCTCCTGCAGGTCCAGGTTGGTGGAGGCGATCACCCGCAGGTCCAGCTGGATGGTCTTGCTGCCGCCGATGCGCATAATTTCCCGCTGCTGGAGGACCCGCAGCAGCTTGGCCTGGAGGGGGAGGGGCATATCGCCGATCTCGTCCAGCAGGATCACCCCGGTGTTGGCCAGCTCAAACATGCCGCTTTTGCCGGAGCGGCGGGCGCCGGTAAAGGCCCCCTCCTCATAGCCGAACAGCTCGGATTCCAGCAGCTCCGCCGGGATGGCGGCGCAGTTCACCTTGATAAAGGGCTTGCCTCTGCGGGTGCTGCTTTGGTAGATCTCGTTGGCGATAAGCTCCTTGCCGGTGCCCGACTCCCCGGTGATGAGCACGGTGACGTCGGTGGGGGCCACGGTGTGGATGAGTTCCACCACCTCCCGCATGGCGGCGCTGTGGTAGTACATCTGCTTGCCGCCGGTCTGCTGCTGGCGGAGGTAGGCCAGCTCCTCGTCAGCCTTCTGCCGCTCCTCCGTCAGGGTGAGCAGCTGCTGCTCCAGCCGTTTGAGCTCGGGGAAGTCCCGGGTGTTGGTCACCACCATTTTAATGCTGCCGTCGGGGGCAAAGACGGGGGTGCCGGTGACCAGCACCTCCTTGTTCAGGGGGAAGATGGTGGCCACGGAGTTGACCCGCCTGCGCTGGGCCAGCACGGTGTCGGTGACGGCCCCCTTGTAGAGCTTGCCCTCCTGCTCCACCTCGGACACCTTCCGGCCCAGCAGGTCCTCCGGCTTGATGCTGGTGGTGCGGGTGTAGGCCTGGTTGATGAAGATAATGGTGCCGGTGCCGTCGGTGACATGGATGCCGTCGTAGAGGTTTTCGCAGATCTCCCGAAAATCAATCTGGCTCAAGGCCTCCTGCCGGGAGGCGTCCCCGCTGTGATCCATCGTGATCCGGCCCCCTTGCCTCTGTCTGATTCCATGGATTTAGTATATAACAAGGATACCGGCAGGGCAAACGTTTTTTCACGGGCGGGAACCGCTTGACGGGGCGGGCGGGACGTGAGATAATTCAAGGTAACCTATTTTTGGGAGGTCCGTCTTATGACAGAGCGATTGGTCCGGCGCTTTATCCGGGACTGGGAGAATGTGGGAGACCCGGCGGTGCGGGAGCGGTATGGGGCGCTGTCCGGCGGGGTGGGGATCCTGCTCAACCTGCTGCTCTCTCTGGGCAAGTTTTTTGCCGGGCTGCTCACCGGCTCCATCGCCGTGACGGCAGACGCCTTCAACAACCTGTCCGACGCCGGCTCCTCGGTGGTCACTCTGGTGGGCTTCAAGCTGGCGGGGCAGAAGGCGGACGACGGGCACCCCTTCGGCCACGGCCGCATTGAGTATCTGGCGGGACTGCTGGTGTCTCTTCTGATTCTGATGGTGGGGGTGGAGCTGGGCAAGACCTCCATTGAAAAGATCTTCCATCCGGAGCAGGTGGACTTCTCCCTGGTAACGGTGGTGATTCTGATTGCCTCCATTCTGGTGAAGCTGTGGATGTGCCTGTTCAACCGGAACCTGGGCAGGCGGATTGGCTCGGCGGCCATGGAGGCCACCGCTACCGACTCCCTGTCCGACGTGGTGGCCACCTCCGCCGTGCTGGCGGGCACTCTGGTGGGGGAATTCACCGGCGTCAGCATCGACGGCTGGGTGGGCGTGGTGGTGGCCATCTTCATCCTGCGGGCGGGCTGGGGGGCCGCCAAGGACACCGTGGACCCCCTGCTGGGCAGCGCGCCGGACCCCGCCCTGGTGAAGGAGATTCAGGACGTGGTGCTGAGCCACAAGCAGGTGGTGGGGATGCACGACCTGGTGATCCACGACTACGGCCCGGGCCGGCGGATGTGCTCCTTCCACGCCGAGGTGCCCCAGAACGCCGATATCATGGAGGCCCACGACGCCATCGACCACATCGAGCGGGAGATCTATCAGAAATTCGGCGTTGAGACCACCGCCCACATGGACCCCATCGCCACCGAGGACGAGGCGGTCAACAGCCTGCGGGAGCAGGTGCGGGACCTGGTGCGGGAGGTGAACCCGGAAATGAACATTCACGACTTCCGGGTGACCCGGGGCCCCCAGCATACCAATCTGATTTTCGACGTGGTGGTGCCCCACCGCAGCAAGGTGTCCGACGAGGAGATTGCCGGGGAGATCACCCGGCGGGTCCAGGCGCTGGACCCCAGCTATTACCCGGTGTTTCAGCTGGAACGGTCCTATGTGTCGGGCGGATAGACGTACATTTACAAAATATTCACCCTAAATCAGGGGAATGGGACTATAATAAACGTAATATGCCGCGGGCAGAAAAAGACGAGGAAAAGGACGGTGCGTCATGGCAAAGAAGGTCCTCATCGTGGAAGATGAATCCAATATCGCCGAGCTGCTCCACCTCTATCTGGAGAAGGAGGGCTTTGAGACGGTGGTGGCCGGGGACGGCGGCAAAGGGGTGGAGCTGTTCCGCTCCTTCCACCCGGATCTGGTGCTGCTGGACATCATGCTGCCGGTGATGGATGGCTGGTCAGTGCTCAAGAAGATCCGGGAGAACGACAAGACCCCTGTTATCATGCTCACCGCCAAGGGGGAGACCCAGGACAAGGTGGCCGGCCTGGAGGGGGGCGCCGACGACTATATCGTCAAGCCCTTTGAAATGAAAGAGGTGCTGGCCCGTATCCACGCAGTGCTCCGCCGGTTCGGCGGGGACGAGAGCGGCGGCGGGGAGAAGAAGCTGAGCTTTGACAAGCTGGTCATCAATCTGGACTCCTATGAGCTGCTGGTGGACGGCAAGCGGGTGGATACGCCCCCCAAGGAGCTGGAGCTGCTGTACCATCTGGCCGCCTCCCCCAACCGGGTGTTTACCCGCAACCAGCTGCTGGACGAGGTGTGGGGCTTTGACTACTTCGGGGACTCCCGGACGGTGGACGTGCACATCAAGCGCCTGCGGGAGAAGCTGGAGGGGGTCTCGCCCCAGTGGTCTCTCAAGACCGTGTGGGGGGTAGGCTACAAGTTTGAGGTTGTGAGCGGCACATGAGGAGCCTCTACAAGCGGCAGTTTGCCTTGACGGCGGGGATGATCCTCATCTCCTTCGCCCTGCTGGGCACCGCCTTTTTCACCCTGTCCTACCAGTACACCCTGCGGCAGACCCGGGACTCCATGGAGCGCAACGCCAACTATGTGGCCAACTTCACTTCCAAATCCCGCAGCCTGGGGCTGGGGGTGGAGGACGACGTCTATATCGCCATGATCGCCACCATCGCCCAGATCTCCGACGCGGTGGTGCTCATCACGGAGGCCGACGGAGAGATGGTGGTCTCTACCGACGGCATCAGCGTCATGGGCTACAAGGAGCTGGCGGGCAGCTATCTGCCCAAATCCATCGCCGATCAGGTGGCCCGCAGCGGGAGCTATACCGGCATGAGCGATCTGGGCGGCTTTTTCGCCGAAAAGCGCTATGTGGCGGGCACGCCCATTCTAGTCAAGACGGTGGACGTGACCACCGGCCAGACCAGGCAGAGCCTGGTGGGCGTGGCCTATGTGGCGGCGGAGGCCTCCAGCCTCACCGAGCTGTGGCGGGCCTTTACCTCCATCTTTTTCTTTACCGCCGTGGTGGTGCTGTGCATCGCCTTCCTCACCAGCTCGGTGACCTCCCTGCGGCAGACCAAGCCGCTGAAGGAGATCGCCGAGACCGCCCGGAAATTCGGCCACGGGGAGTACGAGCTGCGGGTCAGGGGCTACGAGGACCGGAAGGACGAGGTGGGGGAGCTGGCGGAGGCCTTCAACGCCATGGCCGACTCCATCTCCAAGAGCGAGGAGCGCCGCAGCGAATTTGTGGCCAATATCTCCCATGAGCTCAAGACCCCCATGACCACCATCGCCGGCTTTTCCGACGGGATCCTGGACGGCACCATCCCGCCCGACCGGGAGCGGGCCGCCCTGCAGACCATCTCCTCCGAGACCCGGCGGCTGTCCCGGCTGGTGCGGCGGATGCTGGACCTGAGCCGGCTGCAGTCGGCGGAGAACGTCACCGCCCAGGAGCAGTTCGACGTGTCCGAGGTGATGCTCCGGGTGCTGGTGAGTCTGGAGACCAAGATCAACTCCCGCCGCCTGGATGTGGATACCCAGCTGCCCGACGCTCCGGTGATGGTATGGGGAGACCCGGACGCCATCACCCAGGTGTGCTACAATCTGCTGGACAACGCCATCAAGTTTTCCGCTGAGGGGAGCACCATGGGTATTTCCATCACCACCAAGGGGGGCAAGGCCCATGTGGCGGTGCGCAACACCGGCGCCACCATCCCGCCCGACGAGCTGGCCATGATTTTTGACCGCTTCCACAAGAGCGACAAATCCCGCAGCGTGGACCGGGAAGGCGTGGGTCTGGGCCTGTATATCGTCAAAACCATTCTGAACAACCACAAGGAAAATATTACAGTAACCAGCCAGGACGGTGTGACGGAGTTTGTGTTCACCCTGACCCTGGCGTAAGGGGGATCTATGCGGGGTTATTATTACCAGCAAAATGACGTTCCGCCGGCACCGTGGCAGGCTCCGCCGGACCCGAAGCGGCCGCCCCGGCGGGACAGGGGGGTGCTGGTGCCCTTTCTGTGCGTGCTGGCGGTGCTGCTGGGGCTGGTGATCCTGCTGTGCGTGGCGCTCTATCGCCTGGGCGATATAGACAGCGAGGCCAACTTTCACCAGGAGGAGTGGAGAGATCCGGATTCCTGGGAGAGCCAGCAAACCACAGAGGTAACGGCAAAGACCACGGTGGAGCGGGCGCCCACCGGAGACGGCACCACCCTGACCATTGTGCCCGCCGGGGCGGAGGCGCCCCACAGCTTTCAGCAGATCTATCAGGAGAACATCTCCTCCATCGTCAGCATCTGGGGCACCGCGCCGGACGGCATGGCCTTCGGAACCGGCGTGGTGATGACGGAAAACGGCTATATCATCACCAACGCCCACGTCATCGAGGGGTGCAGTGAGGTGGAGGTGTGCCTCCAGAACGAGGAGACCTATCCGGCTCTGCTGGTGGGCTATGACGTGCAGACCGATCTGGCGGTGCTTAAGGTGGGGGCCAGCGGCCTTACCCCGGCCCAGTTCGGGGACTCCTCCGCCCTCCAGGTGGGGGATACGGTGCTGGCCATCGGCAACCCCCTGGGGGAGGAGCTGCGGGGCACCATGACCGACGGGATCATCTCGGCCATCAACCGGGACGTGTATGTGGACGGCTACACCATGGTGCTCCTCCAGACCACCGCCGCCCTCAACTCGGGCAACTCCGGCGGCGCTCTCATCAACGACCACGGCCAGGTCATCGGGATTACCAACCTGAAGATGGAGTCCTATGACAGCACCGTGGAGGGCCTGGGCTTTGCCATTCCCACCTCCACCGTGAAAACCGTGGTGGATGAGCTCATCGCCCACGGGGTGGTCACTGGGCGGCCCACCATAGGCATCACCGTGATGACGGTGGAGGCCGACGGCGAGGGCGAGCCCGCCGGAGTGCGGGTGGACTCCATCCGGCCCGGCTCCGACGCCGACGGCAAGCTGCAGGTGGGGGACATCATCGTGGAGGCCAACGGGGTCAAGGTGTCGGTTACCGACGATCTGATGGCAGTCAAGGACAGCCTGGAGGCGGGGGATGTGCTCTCCCTCCGGCTCTGGCGGGACGGCGTCTGGCTGGAGCGGGACGTGGCCCTGGTGGAGCAGTACACCCTGGAGACATAAAAAAAGGAGCGCCTCCAAAGGAGGCGCCCAGGCATTGGATGTCTGCGGGAGAATGGATCGTTGGAAATGGATCGTACACACGATTGGATAAGCTGTACCTAAAGCATAGCTGAATTTCCATATTTTGTCAATGAGAAGTTTTGTCGAAAGGCGCGGTTAGATGATTATATTTAACGGCACAGTTCATCCCATGGATGGCCCGGTCATTTCCCGGGGATATGTGGCCTTTGAGGATGGAAAGATCACTGCGGTGGGCTCCATGGAGGAGCTGCATGGCCCGGTGGAGGGGTTGGACGCGGAGGGCGGGCACATTCTGCCCGGTTTTGTGGACGCCCACTGCCACCTGGGGCTGTTTGGGGATTCCCTGGGCTTTGAGGCCGACGACGGCAACGAGTCCACCGACCCCTGTACTCCTCAGCTGCGGGCCATTGACGGGGTGAATCCTCTGGACCGGGGCTTTCAGGAGGCCCGGGAGGGGGGCGTGACCACCGTACTCACCGGTCCCGGTTCGGCCAATCCCATCGCCGGGCAGTTTCTGGCGGTCAAGACCACCGGACGGTGGGTGGACGAGATGGTGGTGAAGGCTCCGGTGGCCATGAAATTCGCTCTGGGGGAGAATCCCAAGTCGGTGTATAATGATCGGAAGGAGACCCCGGTGACCCGGATGGCCACCGCCGCCCTGATCCGGGAGCAGCTGTCCAAGGCCCAGGAGTACCAGGACAAGCAGGCCAAGGCGGACGAGGACCCGGAGGAGGAGATGCCCGACTTTGACGCCAAGCTGGAGGCTCTGGTGCCGGTAGTGCAGGGCCAGCTGCCCGCCCACTTCCACGCCCACCGGGCGGACGATATCGCCACGGCGGTGCGCATCAGCCGGGAATTTGGTCTGAATCAGGTGATCGTCCACGGCACCGAGGGATACAAGATCGCGGACCTGCTGGCGGCGGAGGGGGCGGCGGTGATCACCGGCCCCTGTCTCACCGACCGCTCCAAGCCGGAGCTGGTGGGTCAGACCCTGGAAAACCCGGCTCTGCTGGCCAGGGCGGGGGTGAAGGTGGCCATCTGTACCGACCACCCGGAGACGCCCATCCAGTACCTGCCGCTGTGCGCCGCCATGGCGGTGCGGGGAGGCATGGAGGAGGAGGCCGCCCTGGCGGCCATTACCTCCACTGCGGCGGAAATTGCCGGAATTTCCAAGCGGGTGGGCTCCCTGACCCCGGGGAAGGACGCCGACGTGGTGGTGACCACCGGTCATCCCTTTGACTGGAACGGGCGGATCAAGGCGGTCTTTATTGACGGCAAACAGGTTGCCAAAGAATGTTGAAGGAGTGGAGAGGGGAGAATCTATGGCGGAACAGAAGGATTTGCGCCTGGCGGTGCTTATTGACGCGGACAATGCCCCCCGCTCCGCCATCGGCGACGTGATGGCGGAGGTGGCGGTGTACGGCACCCCCACCATCAAGCGTATCTACGGGGACTGGACCACCCCCAACCTGGCCTCCTGGAAGCCCCTGCTGCTGGAGAACGCCATCACCCCCGTGCAGCAGTACGGCTACACCACCGGGAAGAATTCCACCGACTCGGCCATGATCATCGACGCCATGGACATTCTGTACACCGGCCAGGTGGACGGCTTCGTGCTGGTGAGCAGCGACAGCGACTTCACCCGCCTGGCTATCCGCCTGCGGGAGGCGGGGAAAAAGGTGTACGGCATGGGAGAGCGCAAGACCCCCAACCCCTTCATCGTGGCCTGCGACAAGTTTGTGTACATCGAAGTCATCCGCTCCGCCGCCGAAAAGGCCAAGGCGGAGGAGGTAAAGGGGGAGGAGCCCAAACAGGAGAAGGCCCCCAAGACCAAAAAGCCCGCCAAAAAGAAGGAGGGGGCGGCTCTCGCCCCGGCGCCGGCCTCCGAGCCCCCTGAGCCGGAGTCCAAGGTGCCCAAGGCGGTGGTGGAGCTGATCGCCGACGCGGTGGAGACCATGGCCGACGAGGACGGCTACGCCTTCATGGGGGATCTGGGCAACCTGCTGGTGAAAAAGCAGCCCGACTTCGATCCCCGGAACTTTGGCTTTTCTAAGCTGACCCAGCTGGTGCGCTATCTGCCCCGGTTTGAGGTGGATGTGCGTCAGACCAGCCTGCCCCACGTCAAGCACATCTATGTGCGGGACAAGGCCCGGAAATAGAGCAATACGGCGCCCGCTGCCATGGCAGCGGGCGCCGTTGTTTTTGTTCCGGGCCGGTCAGGAGATATCGGCCAGCTCCAGGTATTTGTATCCGTTTTCCGCGATGTGGTCCTTCCGGCCCTGGAGGTTGTCCCCCAGCAGTAGGTCGAACACCCGGGCGGTGCTCTCCACGTCCTCCGGCATCACCTTGATAAGCCGGCGGGTCTCCGGATTCATGGTGGTGAGCCACATCATGTCCGGCTCGTTCTCGCCCAGACCCTTGGAGCGGTTGATGGCGCACTTTTTCCCCGCCAGCTCCCCGTTGACAATGTCGTTTTTCTCCGCGTCGGAGTAGGCGAACCAGGTCTTTTCCTTGTAGGTGATCTCGTACAGGGGAGATTCGGCAATATACACATACCCCCGCTGGATCAGGGTGGGGGTGAGGCGGTAGAGCATGGTGAGAATGAGGGTGCGGATCTGGAATCCGTCCACGTCGGCATCGGTACAGATGACGATTTTGTTCCACCGCAGATTCATCAGGTCAAACTCCGCCAGATCCTTGGCGTGCTTGTCGTGGACCTCCACGCCGCAGCCCAGCACCTTCAACAGGTCGGTGATGATCTCACTTTTGAAGATTTTGGCGTAATCGGCCTTCAGACAGTTGAGGATCTTGCCCCGCACCGGCATGATCCCCTGGAACTCGGCGTCCCGGCTCAGCTTGACGCTGCCCAGAGCCGAGTCGCCCTCCACAATATACAGCTCCCGCCGGGTGGTGTCCTTCGTCCGGCAGTCCACGAACTTCTGCACCCGGTTGGAGATGTCCACATTGCCCGACAGCTTTTTCTTGATGTTCAGCCGGGTGCGCTCGGCGTTCTCCCGGGAGCGCTTGTTGATGAGCACCTGCTCGCCGATCTTGGCGGCGTCAAAGGGGTTTTCGATGAAGTAGACCTCCAGCTGGGAGCGGAGGAATTCCGTCATGGCCTCCTGGACGAACTTGTTGGTGATGGCCTTTTTGGTCTGGTTCTCGTAGGAGGTCTGGGTGGAGAAGTTGTTGCTCACCAGCACCAGGCAGTCCTCCACGTCGGCCCAGGTGAGCTTGCTCTCGTTCTTCTGGTACTTGCCCTGGGCCTTCAGCCAGGCGTCGATGCCCCCCACAAAGGCGGATTTCACCGCCTTCTCCGGGGAGCCGCCGTGCTCCAGCCAGGAGGAGTTGTGGTAGTGCTCGATGACCTGCACCGTGTTGGAGAAGCAGAAGGACACGGACAGCTTCACCTTGTACTCGTCCTTGTCCGCCCGGTCCCGGCCCCGGCGCTCGGTCTGCCAGAACACCGGCTGGGTCAAGGGATTTTCCCCCGCCAGCTCCTTCACGTAGTCCTCAATGCCGTTTTCATACCGGAAGTCGGTGGTCTCAAATTTGCCCCCCACCTGGTTGCGGAACCGGAAGGTGACTCCGGCGTTGACCACCGCCTGCCGCTTGAGCACGTCCAGGTAGTACTCCACCGGGATGTCGATGTCGGTGAACACGTCCAGGTCGGGGAGCCAGCGGAACTTGGAGCCGGTCTTTTTGCCGGTATAGGGCTCCTTTTTCAGCCCGCCGATGTTTTCGCCCTTCTCAAAGTGGAGGGTGTACTCATAGCCGTCCCGGTGGATCACCGCGTCAAACCAGGCGCTGGCGTACTGGGTGGCGCAGGAGCCCAGGCCGTTGAGGCCCAGGGAGTACTCGTAGTTGTCACCGGAGTTGTTGTTGTACTTGCCGCCGGCGTACAGCTCGCAGAACACCAGCTCCCAGTTGTACTTCTGCTCGGCCTCGTTCCAGTCCACCGGGCAGCCCCGTCCGAAGTCCTCCACCTCGATGGACTTGTCCGCGTACCGGGTGACGGTGATCACATTGCCGTGGCCCTCCCTGGCCTCGTCAATGGCGTTGGATAAAATCTCAAAGACGGCGTGCTCACAGCCCTCCAGCCCGTCGGAGCCGAAGATCACGGCGGGGCGCTTGCGCACCCGGTCGGCCCCCTTCAGGGAGGAGATGGAGTCGTTGCCGTAGCCTTTGGGGGAAGTCGTCTTAGCCATGGGCTCTCTCTCGCACCTTTCCAAATTCAAATTCCAATTTTATTATACTATCGCAAATTCGCCTAAATTGTCAAGAAATGTGGAGGAAAAGACAGCCTGTGTCCCCCAACGGCCAGCGGGCCGCCGGATTGTTCCGGCGGCCCGCTGGAAAAGGCTGCTCAGTTGCCGCTGTAGGGCTTGGTGGTGTCGATGACGATGGCGCCCTGGGCGCTGTCCCAGGTCACCTCAAAGCCCAGGTACTTGCCCAGATCCCGGATCTTGAAGTAGGTGTGTCCGGAGTTGCCGGCGTCGGTGAGGGTGATGGCGTCAAAGTCGGTCTTTACGCCGTCCACCAGCACGGTGGCCGGATTCTTCTGGTAGGGCTGGTTGCCGGTGAAGGAGCTGTTCATCTCGGAGCCGTTGGCGGTGGTGTAGGGGGTCTTGGTCTGCAGGACGATGCTGCCCGCGGCGCCATCCCAGTCCACGTTGAACTGGGCCTGGGTGCCGTTGAGGATGTAGGCCACGTCCCGCACCTTCAGATAGTTGGTGTCGTTGCCGTTGGCATCCTTCAGGGCGTAGGCCTTGAACTCCACCGCCTTGCCGTCCACCAGGATGGAGTAGCTGGTGGCGTAGGCCACGTTCTGGGGCTGCACCGTGCTGCCCGCGCCGCTGGCGGGGGCGTCCGGGTTGGAGAAGCTGCCCTGGGTCAGCTGGCCGAAGCCGTACAGCCCGGTGGCGTTGTCCCGGTAGACGAAACGGCCGTCAGAGGTGATGTTGGAGGCCAGCACCGGCAGGGAGCCCAGGGACTGGCCGGTGGTGTAGTCCACATAGTAGGTCTCATAGCCGCTGGCGGTCTTGACCCGGAAGGGCAGCACCGTGCCCTCATACCCGTCGTAGGAGGGGGCCAGGTTGGTGTAATCAAAATAGTTGTAATCAAAGGTGTTGTAATCCTTGTAGACGTACAGCTCCTCCGTGGACTGGGGGATGATCTCCTTGTTCTCCACATTGATAACCTTGGAGCCGCCGTTGTCGCTCACGGCTTCAATGAAGTCCCGGCAGTAGACCCGCAGCTGCTGATAGGACAGGGGCACGGTGAACTGGCCGGAGCCGTTGGCAATGCCGTAGTGGGCGCCGTCATACACTCGGAAGTAGTCGCCGCCCAGGGCCTTGAGCTCGCTGTACTTCACGTCCAGGATCTTCTGGCCGTCGGCGGAGTACATGCCCAGGATGTAGGACCACTCGTCGGCGGGATTCTCGTTGCCCACCACCACCTTGCTCAGGTCGCCGGCGGAGGTGAGCATGTCAAACTCGTTGGGCACCAGGGTCTTGCCGCTCTCGTCCATGGTGCCATATTTCTCGCCGTCCAGGGTGAAGGCCAGATCCCGGAAGTAGGTCTCGGTGTTGACCTCCCGGTCGGTCCAGCTCTGGACCTCCTTGCCGGTCAGGTCGTAGAGCTTGGACACAAAGTTGGAGCGGCTGCCGTCGTCGCCCTGGGTCCAGGTACACACGGAGATCTTGCCGTTGGGGCTGACGCCGCCTACATAGGAGTAGCTGCCCATGGGGACGATCACCTTGCCGGTGCCGTCAATGATGCAGGTCTGGGTGTAATCCTCGCTGCTGGCCTCCAGATAGGGCATCCCGTTGGAGACTCCGGCCAGGGTCAGAGAGCCGTACTGCCCGGCGGGCACCACGGCCTGGTGGCTGCTGTTCAGCAGGGCCACGCCGCCCTCCTGGGCGTAGGCCACATAGTAGCCGGAGGCCACCTCTTCCACCCAGCCGTAGCCCTCGATCTCCACAGAGCCGCTGCTCTCGCCGTAGTAGGCGCTCTCGGTGGAGGGCTTCATGTCGGCGGTGTAGTAGGTGGTGTTCCAGTCCTGGTCGGCCACGCTGATGACCTGGTTGTTCATCTGGATGTAGTTGTCGCCCAGGGCCAGGACCATCTTGCCGGTGCTGTCCATAATGCCCATCTGCTCGCCCTGGGTTACGATGAAGTAGCCGCCGCCGGTGGACTCCAGCAGGTCGTACTGGAAGGGAACCTTCACCGCGCCGGTGGCGTCGATGAGGCCGTAGTGATCCTTGGAGTCGGCCGCCGGGGTGACCCCGTTCTGGAACAGGAGCATCCGGGAGTAGGCGGTGGTGGCGATGTCGTAGTAGCTGGCCTTCTCATAGGTGGCGGAGAGCTCCGCGGCGGCGGCGCCGGGCAGCACCGTCGTCAGCAGCATGACCACCAGCAGAAGGGCGGAGAGCAGCTTCTTGTTCCAACGCATAACATTACCTCTCTTCTGTAATTGTTTCTAATCGTATCAAAAGCGCGGGACGGAACGAAAAATCGGGCGCATCTGCGATTTTGTAGGCCAGCGGGCTTGTGCGTGCGTACACCTCCTCCAACAGCACCGCGGTCTGTTCTGCCAGCGTTTGATATAGCTCCAGCCCCTCCGGCGCCTGGACGCAGGCGTTTTCCAGCAGGGTGGTCATCTCCTGATAGACCTCCGGGCGGTAGGGGTTGAGCTGTAAGTATTGATACCGGTATGTCGCCATGGCGGGGTAGTCCGCCTCAGCCGCCGCCTGGGCGAATTTGCAGTCCCAGGCCAGCATGGACAGGCTGGTTTGGCGCAAAATGGCGTCGGCGATCTCTCCCGCCTCCTCCAGATCGGCGCAGGCCTGCAGCCGCTCCTCCGCCAGGGACAGGTCAAAGGGCCACAGGGCGTAGGCCCCCCGGCTGTTGCCGAAGAAGGAGAGCCCGTAGGGCAGGGTGAAACAGGCGAATACCGCTGCCAGCACCCCGCCGGCGGCCAGGACCGCCGGCTTTTTGACCGCCACCGTCCGCCTCTCGCCCCCCACGCCGCACAGCAGCAGCAGGCAGAGCATGGCGAAGAACTGAAAATCGAAGTCGATGCAGGCGTGCAGCCCCAGCAGGGCTGCCGCCGCCCGCTCCCGCAGGGGCGTGTCCCGGTGGAACACCACCACGTACACCAGGGCCAGCAGCAGGACGCCGGACAGGATCCCACCGTCCAGCGCGGCCTGGAGGTATTCGTTGTGGATGGATTTGAGGATGTAGGGGCCGGTCTGCACGATGGGCTGGAGATAGAGGTAGCCGCCCCGGCCCACCCCGAAGGGATGTTGGGCCAGCAGCTCCAGCCCGTCCAGATAGTAGAGCAGCCGTCCGTTCAGGCTGGAGGACTCCAGGGTGATGGCCTCCAGCCGGTCCAGCACCATGCCGCCGCTGAGGGCCACCGCCAGGACCGCCGCCAGGAGCACCCCGGCGGCCCCCATCAGCACCGGGCGGACCTGTTTTTTTACCGCCAGCCGGTATATGGCCCAGCAGAGGCCCGCCGCCGCCAGCAGCAGAAAGATGCCCCGGGAGCCGGTGAGGAAGATCCCCAGCAGCAGCACCGCCATGGCAGTCCAGTCCAGCCGCTGCCGCTTGTTTTTGCCAACCAGCAGGGCCAGACACACCAGCAGAAACAGGGCGTAGGTGTTGGCATACTGGAAGAACCCGTCGATGCGGCCGTTGGCGTCCTGGCCGCCGGTGAGCAGGGTGCCCAGAAACAGGCAGATGGAAATGCCTCCCATGATGGCCCCTTGCCAGGCCACACTGTCCAGCATCAGCCCCCGCTCCTCCTGGGTGAAGGTGGCGGCGTAGAGGAAAAAGAGCAGCGCGGCCAGCCACCGCAGCACGCCGGTGAGGGCCATGCCTGGGCTCACCGCCGCCGGGAGGGTGAGCCCGGCGCACAGCACCAGCCCCAGCAGCAGCCAGGGGACGGGCCCCCTGGGCAGCGTCAGCCCGCCTGTCCGGCGGATCTGCAGGGCCAGCAGCACCGCCAGAATGGCGGCCGCGGCAAACACCAGAAAGTCATAGTACCCGCCGAAGAGCAGCAGCAGGGCCGCCAGCAGGAAAAACAGCGGCGTATTGACCCGGGGCCCGGCCCCTTTGGGAGTCCGGGCGCTTTTTTTACCCTTGGTTGCCATCAGCCTTCCCCTCCAAATACCAGGTCCAGCAGCTCCTGGGTCTCGGCAAACCGCCGGGTTTCGCTGACGCTGTCCAGCAGCACGATGTAGCAGCTCTCCTCCCCCTGCCTGGCGTAGGTCACCAGATTGTTGCCCCCGATGCGGGTGGTGCCCGTCTTGAGCCCCAGCACCCGGGGGTCGGCCCCCACCAGCCGGTTCAGGTTGCGGAATTCCAGACCGCCGATTTCCAGCTCCGCCTGGGAGGAGTAGTCCAGATACTCCGGGTGGTCCTCCACCAGCCGCCGGGCCAGGGTGCCCAGGTCCCGGGCGGTCATGTAGTGGTCGGCGGCGTCCAGTCCGGTGGCGTTGGAAAAGTGGGAGCCCTCCAGCCCAAGCTCCTCCGCCGCCTGGTTCATCCGCTCCACAAAGGCCTCCTCGCTGTCCGCCGACAGAGACACCAGGGCCTGGATACAGTCGCAGCCGCTGTTGAGGATCGCCCCGGCCAGCAGCTGTTCCACCGTCACCGCCTGGCCGGGGCGCAGGCCGTACTTGGAGCCGTTGGCCGTGGCCATCTCGCCCGTCACCGTTACAGTATCCTCCAGGGTAAACTTGCCCGCGTCCAGGTCGTCGAAGATCAGATAGAGGGTGAGCATTTTGGTCAGACTGGAGGGGGAGCGGGGGGTGTCGGCCTCCACCTGGGCCATAACGCCGCCGGTGCCGTCCAGCACCAGCAGGCTGGTGGCGGTGAGATCCTCCGGCGGCCTGATTCGGCGCTGCCACGGACGGATGACGGCCAGAGCCAGCGCCAGGGCGGCGCACAGGCAGACCAGAACGGCCGCCGTCACAGCCCGGCCGGGCTTTGTGCTGCTCCGGGCTGTTTTCTTCTTTTTGGTTCCCGCCCTGCCCATGGGACGCGCCCCCTCGCTGAAACAGATATTCTTACGCTTACAGAGTAAAGTGTAACTGTATCATAGCAGATATTATTTAGGACAGCAACCTAATATGACGGATATTGCCAAATAATTTCTTCTCACGACACTTTATACCTATTGACAGGCATGGTATAATAAACTTCCAGGGATTTGTCCCGGAAGGGAGGCGGCTCCATGGAGGGAAAAGGGCTCAAGGTAGTGGCGAAGAACAGCAAGGCCTACCACGACTATTTTATCGAGGATAAGTACGAGGCGGGCATTGAGCTGGCCGGTACCGAGGTCAAATCCATCCGTCAGGGGCACGTCAACCTGAAGGACTCCTTCTGCATCGTCAAGGACGGGGAGATGCACGTCCACGGCATGCACATCAGCCCCTATGAGAAGGGAAATATTTTTAACAAGGACCCCCTGCGCGCCCGCCGGCTGCTGATGCACAAGCGGGAGATCCTGCGGCTGTTTGCCAAAGTGAAGCAGGACGGCTACGCCCTGGTTCCCCTGTCCATCTACTTCCGGGGCCCCCGGGTGAAGCTGGAGATAGGGCTGGCCAAGGGCAAGAAGCTCTATGACAAACGGGACGCCGCCGCTGCCAAGGACGCCAAGCGGGAAATGGACCGGGCGATGAAGACCCAGCGCCGGGGCGGCTACTGATACAACAGAAAGGAAGGATATCCCATGGCTCAGAATCCGATCGTCACCTTTGAGATGGAGGACGGCAGCAAGATGGTGGCCGAACTCTACCCCGAGGTGGCGCCCAACAGCGTGAATAACTTCATCAGCCTGGTGAACGCCGGTTTTTATAACGGCCTGATCTTCCACCGGGTCATTCCCGGCTTCATGATCCAGGGCGGCTGCCCCGACGGCACCGGCATGGGCGGCCCGGGCTACTCCATCAAGGGCGAGTTTGCCCACAACGGGGTGAAGAACGACCTGAAGCATGACCGGGGCGTGCTGTCCATGGCCCGTGCCATGCACCCCAACTCCGCCGGCAGCCAGTTCTTCATCATGGTGGAGAAGGCCCCCCACCTGGACGGCGAGTACGCCGCCTTCGGCAAGGTGATCGAGGGCATGGAGGTGGCCGACGCCATTGTGAACACCAAGCGGGACCGGATGGACCGGCCCTACGAGGACCAGCGGATGAAGTCGGTCACCGTGGAGACCTTCGGTGTGGACTATCCCGCTCCGGAGAAGTGCTGACCAGCATACCAGTTTTTCCATTTCAGCGGCGCGGCAAGCCGCGCCGCTTCATGGGGGCGTACTGGTTTCGACGGGGACGTAGAGGCTGGAATAGCGGGCGGATGCGCCCAGCATCCGAAAAATGGGCAACTTATAAATTAAAGAACAACGATAACGTTGAGCTTGTCGCGGCTTAAGCCGTGACCGTCCCACCCGGAAGGACCACGGTCCGGGATGGGGCGTCGTTTAGTGGTGCACGTGTGTGCGCAAAGCTTTGAGCGCACCATGAACAATGAAGCTACCAAACCCTGTAGTTTGACGGCCTACGCCAGGGCGAGGGAATGTAAATGACCGTCTGCGCCCGGAGAAGTTCCAGCGGAAGCGTTTTCGGACGGGGGTTCGACTCCCCCCGCCTCCACCAGGAGAGCCAGATAAACCGTTTGGTTTGTCTGGCTCTTTTCCATATCGGCGGTACAACAGAAGAGAAAGGAAAGTAGGGATGAGCATGAAGCAAACCAATCGCCTGAAGCGGGCGGGCGCGGTTTTCTGCGCCGGGGCCCTGGTTCTGTCCCTGTTTCCCGCCACCCTGGCGGCGGGAAGCGGGCCGGCAGAGAGCAGCAACATCAACAGACAGAACTACAGCAGATGGAGCAGCCCGGTGACCTCCTACCTCTACGCCAATGAGAGCGGCGGCCTCACCCGGGTGGAGTACACCGGCGGCCAGGTGGTGGTGGAAAACTACAGCGCCTCGTTTGCGTTCCTGGACAGCCGCACCATTCAGCCGGAGCTGCCTATCTGGGGCGGCTTCTTCGCCGGGGAGAGCTACAACTTCCTGGTGTTCGGCCAGAGTAACGCCGCCGAGAGCGACAGCACCGAGGTCATCCGGGTGGTGAAGTACGACAAGAACTGGAACCGCCTGGGGGCGGCCAGCCTGAAGGGCGCCAGAACCACCATTCCCTTTGACGCCGGCTCCCTGCGGTGCGACGAGTATGGCGACTATCTGTACATCCGCACCTGCCATGAGATGTATACCAGCGACGACGGCCTCAACCACCAGGCCAACCTGACCATGGCGGTGCGCCAGAGCGATATGACCATCACCGACTCCTTCTACGATGTCATGAACATCAGCCTGGGCTATGTCAGCCACTCCTTCAACCAGTTCATTCTGGTGGACGAGGACGGGAAGATCCTGGCCCTGGACCACGGGGACGCCTATCCCAGAAGCGCGGTGATGGTGGGCTACTACTCCAACGCCTCCACCGGCAAGTTCTCCGGCAGCGGCTATGACTGGTGCTGGAACATGGATCTGCAGACCTTTGCCGGGAGCATCGGTGACAATACCACCGGCGCCTCGGTGGGCGGTCTGGAGGAGACCACCAACGGCTACGTCATGACCTTCAACTACGACGGCGTAGGCGGAGGCGGCGACCGGTATGTGTACTTCCAGTACATGGACAAGGCCACCGGGAAGGGCCTGCAGTACAAGCTGAACAACTCCGCCGGCAGCAATACTCCCGTTCTTGCTCCCACCGGGCTGGAGGGCGGCTATCTGCTGTGGAACGACAAGAGCGGCGATACCCTGAACTATGTCACCTATGACGCCAGCGGCGTGCCCGGCGACGGGGTCCAGACCGCCGCCGCCCCTCTGTCCGACTGCCAGCCCATTCCCTACGGGGACGGTGTGGTGTGGTATGTGACGGAGAACTCCGTGCCCACCTTCTACACCCTGGACGCCTCCGGCGTTGCCGCCCACCCGCTGGGCGCAACTGAGCCGGAGACCACCCCCACGCCCAGCGCCACCCCCAGCGCGACACCGACCCCTACGCCGACGCCTACCCCCAGCGCCACGT
>NZ_NFIQ01000042.1 GCF_002159455.1 Flavonifractor sp. An306 | reverse complement strand
CTCCTACGCCTACCCCCACGCCGCCCGCCAACGCGGACAAGGGGACGGTGACGGAGATCTCCTTTTCGGCCAACACCCAGGTGGTGACCATCACGGCTGACCATGTGCCGGAGTACCGGGTCATTGATCTGGGGGACCGGGTGGTGATCGACGTGCTGGGGGCGGTGTGTCCGGAGGCGGTGGAGAACACGGTGGCCATTGCCGCTGACAGCGATGTGATCTCCGCCATCCGCTATCTGCAGCACGACGACGATCTGGGCTACGGTTACCCGCACACCCTGCGGGTGGTGCTGGATCTGAGAGGCGGCGCGTCCTATGCGAAAAACATCGCTGTGGAGGCGGGGCAGAATCAGATCCGGGTCACCCTGCTGCCGCTGGACATCCCCGGCCTGCCGGAAGAGCCCCTGGACCCCAACAAGTACACCGTGGTGATAGACCCGGGCCATGACGGCACCACCCTGGGGGCGGTGTATCCCGATGCCAGCGGGACCAAGATCTATGAGAAGGACCTGACCCTGTCCATCTCCAACAAGCTGAAAACGGAGCTGGAAAAGGCGGGCTTCAACGTGGTGATGACCCGGACGGGGGAGACGGCGGGGGACCTGTACGAGCGGGCCGCCCTGGCCAACGCGGTGGAGGCCGACCTGTTCGTCAGCATCCACATCAACGCCTCGGGCACCGTGCCCACCTTCCAGGGCCTGTATACTTACCACCATCCTGACAGCGATCGGGGCAAGGCCTTTGCTCAGGCGGTGCAGAGCGCGGTGTGCGCCGCCTCCGGCGCCATTGACCGGGGGATCGCCTCGGCCGACTTTGTGGTGCTGCGGGAGACCGATATGGCGGCGGCGCTGGTGGAGTGCGGCTTCATGTCCAATGTGGAGGAACTGGAGCGGCTCAAGACCGACGCCTACCAGCAGAAGCTGGCGGAGGGTATTGCCCAGGGAATTACCAATTACCTCAACACCGGCGCGATCCAGAAATAAGCGCAAAGGGGGGCGCTCCACTGTTGTGGAGCGCCCCCCTGTTTTATCTCAGAGCCGCCGAAGGCCCTCCCAGCAGGCCATAATGAAGCAGTGGGGCAGAAATTTGCTGGCCACCCGCTGCACCAGGGCGGGCAGGCCGCAGGTGGTGACGGCCAGCACCTGGCTGTCCCGCAGGGCGCGCCGGGCCACCGTCTCCGGCCGGAGGGCGAAGGGGTAGCTGCGGACGGTGCGTCCGTTTTTGGTGTCCCGGGCCACCTGCATGAATTCGGTTTTGATCCAGCCGGGACACACCGCCGTCACCTTGATGCCCCGGGGAGCCACCTCCCACCGGAGGGCCCGGCTGTACCGCAGCAGAAAGGCCTTGGTGGCGGCGTAGACATTGAAGCCGGGCAGGGGCTGGAAGGCGGCGGAGGAGCAGATTTCCAGGATGCGGGCGCCCCGGCTCATGTGGGGGATGGCGGCGGCGGTGAGGGCCACCGCCGCCCGGCAGTTTAAGTCGATCATGTCCGCCGTCTCCTGGAGGGTCATGTCGGCGTAGGTGCCAAACTTGCCGAAGCCGGCGGAATTGACCAGCACCCGCACGTCGGCCCCCGTCTCCTGCAGCAGGGCGCGCAGGGTCTCCACGCTCTCGGTCTTGGTCAGGTCCAGGGCCAGGGGCCGCATGGGGGTGGACAGCTGGGCGGCCAGCTCCTCCATCCGCTCCCGGCGGCGGGCCACCCCCCAGATCTCGTCCAGGCCGCCCTGCCGGTCCAGCTGGCGGATAAAGGAGCGGCCCAGGCCGGAGGAGGCGCCGGTGACAATGGCGATGTTCATATACAATGCCCTCCCTTGAAGTGGTAGTTTTCCCTAGTATCCCACAAATGGCCCGGCCTTTGCAAGACAGGCGCGAAATTGTTGACGGCGGCGGGGCGGGCGGGTAAAATAGAAGCTGCGATCATTTCATGGAAAAGAGGATTTGTCATGAACCATCCCATGGTATTGCTTTATAATCTGAACAATGAGAAGGGCGGCAAAATTCGGCGGATGTGCCTGCCGCTGGGCCTGCGCTCCCGGCTGGTGGAGCCGGCGGAGTACGGCCTGACCCTGAGCCAGCTGGTGGAGGGGCAGACGCCCGAGACGCCCTGGGCGGGGGAGTGCTTTTCCGAGGAGCTGCTGCTGCTGGTCAACTGCCCCGGTCCGCTGCTGGACCGGTTCCTCCAGGGCTTCCGCCGGAACAAGATCCCCCCGGTGGGCCTGAAGGCGGTGCTCACCCCCACCAACTCCGGCTGGACCTCCCTGGAGCTGCGGGAAGAGCTGGCCAAGGAGCGGGAGGCCATCCGGCAGGGCCAGGGGGCCCACAGCAAGGAGCAGGAGGGGTAAAACCGCCGTTTTGGGGCAAACTGGCTCCATCCTTGGAGTGTGAGGTGTTTGCTGTGGAACGGCTTATCTGCCTTCTGACCGGATATGTGTTCGGCTGCTTTTTGACCGGGGAGCTGGTGGCCCGCCGCCGCACCGGAGCGGGGGCAGGCCGGCTGGGAACGGGGAATCCGGGTATGGCCAACCTGGCCCATGAGCTGGGGCTGGGCTGGGGGCTGCTGGTGCTGCTGGGCGATGTGCTGAAAACCGCGCTGGCCTGCCTGACTGCCTGGCTGCTGTCCGGGGCGGCTCTGGGCCGCCTTGCCCTGCTGTGGGCCTGTTTGGGGGCAGTCCTGGGCCACAATTTCCCATTCTGGTGGAAGTTCCGGGGCGGGAAGGGAGTGGCGGTCACCTGTGCGGGACTGATCCTGTATGCCCCGCTGTGGGGCACGGCGGCCTGCCTCACCGGGCTGGGCGTGACCCTGGCCACCGGCTGGCTGCCTCTGGGGGCGGTGGTGATCCCCGCCGTCTTTCTCCCCCTGGCGTGCCTGTTTTGCGGCGGGGAGGCCGGTCTGCTGGCCGCCGTCCTGACGGGGCTGATGGTAAGCCGCCATTATCACGGCCTGGGCCGGATCCTGCGGGGGGAGGAACCCCGGAAATTCCGGCCGGGCAAATCAGAGTAAAATCGGGGGATACTGCGATGCATGATGAACTGACCCAAAAGGACCTGCAGATGATGAAGGAGGAGCTGGATTACCGGCGCATCCAGCTGCGGCCTCAGCTGCTGGAGGCGGTAAAGGAGGCCCGGGCCTTCGGCGACCTGAGCGAAAACTTTGAATACAAGGCGGCCAAGCAGGAGAAAAACCGCAATGAGAGCCGCATCCGCTACCTGGAGAACATGATCCGCACCGCCCGAGTGCTGAAGGAGGAAGGGCCCGCCGACGGGGTGGGCCTGTACGACAAGGTGACGGTCTATCTGGAGGACGAGGAGGACACCGAAACCTATCAGGTGGTGACCACCATGCGGCAGGACGCCCTCCATGGCCTCATCAGCAAGGAGTCCCCGGTAGGCAAGGCCCTGCTGGGCCGCAAGGTGGGGGAGATTGTACATATCCAGGTCAACGAGAAATACGGCTATGACGCCAAGATCCTCTCCATCGAAAAGGGGGAGGACGACGGCTCCGTTCCCCTGCGGGGCTTTTAAAAAAGCGGGAACGAAAGCCGTTCCCGCTAAAATATATTCTTCAGGGTGAGCTGTTCGGCCTCATAGAGCAGTTCAATCTGGGTGATCAGACGGGCGTTGGCAGCGGCGTATTCCCCATACTCCCGGCTGTCCAGCAGGGCCAGGGTCTCCCGGAACCCGGCGTAGATGGCGTCGGTGTCGGCGTGGCGGAGGAGCACATGCAGATAGATGTCCCGGTCCGCCCAGGCCTCCTTGGCCTGGACGGTGAGGGCCCGGGCCTGCCCCCAGTCCTCCGCCGCAGCCAGCTCATCGGCCTGCTCCAGCAGTCCCCCCAGGGTGTCGGTAAAGCCGTGGAGGGAGCGGATGTGGAGCAGCGTACCGGTGAAGATGGCCGCCAGCAGGACCAGGGCGATCCACAGCCGCTTCATTTCTCCACCTCCTTTTTGGACAGATAGACCCGGTTTTCCTCATCCACCGTCAGCAGGAATACGTCCTGGGTCCTCTGGACGTGGTGCTGCCTGAGCTGCTTTTCCAGCCACTCCTCATTGAGGCCCCGGCTGTGGAGGGAGCGGGTGATCAGCCGCCCGTCGTTGATGATGACCATGGGCAGGCCCGGCTCCTGCGGGGTCAGGCCCATCTGCTGGGCGGTGACCGGCTGCTGGGCGGCGTAGGGGAGGACGGAGAGCTGTCCGTTGGTCTCCAGAATGGCGTATTTCACGGTGGACAGATCGGTAATGCCCTGCATCCGCAGCTCCTCCATCAGCTCGTCCAGGGTGAAGCGGTTTTTCTTCATCTCGCTCTGGCGCAGCTTGCCGTTTTCCACGATGACGCTGGGCCGGCCGCAGAGCACCGCCCGGAACCGGACGCTGCGCATGGTGAGCACCGACAGGGCCATGGTGAGGCACAGCAGGGTGAGGATGGGGATGAGGCCGGTGAGCAGGGGGATGCCGAAGTCCTGCATGGGCACCGCCGCCAGATCGGCGATGAGCAGGGCCAGCACCAGCTCAGAGGGCTCCAGCTCTCCCACCTGGCGCTTGCCCATCAGACGGATACCGATGATGATGAACGCATATAGAATGATGGTGCGCAGAAAGGCGATGACCATAGCGGACCTCCCCAAACACAGTCTTTCTGATTCAGTATGGCCGGGGCGGCCGTCATTATGCGGCTAGAACCGGAAGGAAAGGGGAATTCCTTGAAAAAAAGAAGCAAAAAGCTGCTGCTGGCCGGCGGGATCGCGGCGGCGCTGCTGGTGTGGGCGGGACTGGATACCAGTCTGACCGTGCAGACCTATACGGTGGAGAGCGGCAAGGTGGAGGTTCCGGTGCGCCTAGCGCTGCTCACCGATCTCCACTCCTGCGACTATGGCGAGGGGCAGCGGGAGCTGCTGGATGCGGTGGAGGAACAGGACCCGGACCTGGTGCTGCTGGGCGGAGACATTGTGGACGACGGGCCGGAGATGCCGGAGGAGCGGGCCCTGGCCACCGTGGAGGCGCTGGCGGAGCGGTGGCCCACCTACTATGTCACGGGAAATCATGAATACCGCACCGGTCGGGTGGAGGAGATCAAAGAACTGCTTGCCGGGCGGGGCGCGGTGGTTCTGGAGGGGACGTGCGCGCTGGTGACGGTTGGGGAGCAGACCCTTCAGATCTGCGGTGTGGACGACCCGGCGGTGGGGGCGGCCGTCTGGCAGAGCCAGCTGGAGGACGTGACCGCCGCGCTGGAGGGGGATGTGTGTTCCATCCTGCTCTCCCACCGGCCCGAACGGGTGGCAGACTACACCGGCCGGGGCTTTGACCTGGTGCTGTCCGGCCACGCCCACGGGGGCCAGTGGCGGATTCCCCTCCTGGGTGCCGGCCTGATCGCCCCCAATCAGGGGCTCTTTCCCCGGTACGCCGGCGGTACTTACGACCTGGAGGGCACCACCCTTGTGGTCAGCCGGGGGCTGGCCCGGGAGAGCACCCGGATTCCCCGGCTGTACAATCCGCCGGAGGTAGTGATGGTGGACCTGGTGCCGGAAACAAAAAAATAATTAGGACAAATATCTATTTTTCAGAACATCGGGGCGCATTGAACGGGAGAAACCGGCGGTGCGCCCCGAGATTTTGTCCAAATTTCCGATTTTGAGTCGTGAGAGAAAAAAGAGAGTTGCCGCAGGGGGAGATTTAGAGTACAATCGAACAAATACCATGGGAAAGAAAGGCGTGATACGGGAGATGAAAGCGACCTTGATTCTGGAGAGCGGCGCGGTGTTCCAGGGGGTCAGCATCGGCTCGCCCGCGGACCGGGTGTGCGAGATGGTGTTCAACACCTCCATGACCGGCTATCAGGAGATTCTGACCGACCCCTCCTATGCCGGACAGGGCATCGTGATGAGCTATCCTCTCATTGGCAATTACGGCGTGAACCATGAGGACAACGAATCCTCCCGCCCCTGGGCGGAGGCCTTTATTGTGCGGCACCTGGCCCGGCGGGGGAGCAATTTCCGCTGCGAGGGGGAGCTGGACGCCTATCTGAAACAATATGATATCACCGGGATCGAGGGCGTGGATACCCGGGCGCTGACCAGAATACTCCGCAGTCAGGGGACCATGAATGGCATGATCACCTGTGCGGAGCATTTTCATGTGGAGGAGTGCCTGGAAAAAATCCGTGCCTATCGGGTGGCGGGCACCGTGGAGCAGGTGACCCGGAAGGAGCCCCAGCTCTATCCCGCCCTTGGGGAGCAAAAGCTGCGGGTGGCTCTGATGGACTACGGCGTGAAGGAGAACATGATCCGCTGCCTCCAGAAGCGGGGCTGCCAGGTCATGGTTTATCCTGCCCACACCCCGGCGCAGACCATTCTCGCCGGCGGCTTTGACGGGGTGATGCTGTCCAACGGCCCCGGCGACCCGGCGGACAATGTGGAGATCATCCGAGAGGTGAAGAAGCTCTATGACTCCAGCCTGCCCCTCTTTGCCGTCTGTCTGGGTCATCAGCTGCTGGCCCTGGCCACCGGCGCCCAGACCAGGAAGATGCGCTTCGGCCACCGGGGGGGCAACCATCCGGTCAAGGATCTGGCTGCCGGCCGGGCCTTTATCACCAGCCAGAACCACGGCTACGTGGTCACCGCCGAGAGCGTGGACCCGGCGGTGGCAGAGGTGTCCCACGTCAACGTCAACGAGGGCAGCGTGGAGGGCCTGCGCTACAAGCGGCCCAACTGCTTCACCGTCCAGTTCCATCCGGAGGCCTCCCCCGGCCCCATGGACACGGAATATCTCTTTGACCGCTTTGTGGACAGCATGAAGGGAGGGGAGCGGTAATGCCCAAGAATCCGAATATCAAGAAGGTGCTGGTGCTGGGCTCCGGCCCCATCGTCATCGGCCAGGCTGCCGAGTTTGACTACGCCGGCACCCAGGCCTGCCGGGCCCTGAAAGAGGAAGGCGTGGAGGTGGTGCTGGTCAACTCCAACCCCGCCACCATCATGACCGACAAGGATATCGCCGACCATGTGTATATTGAGCCGCTGAACATCGCCAGCGTGGAGCAGGTGATCCAGAAGGAGCGGCCCGACTCCATCCTGCCCACCCTGGGAGGCCAGACCGGCCTGAACCTGGCCATGAACCTCCATGAGCAGGGCATTCTGGAGCAGTACGGGGTGCGTCTGCTGGGCACCAGCCCTGAGTCCATCCGCAAGGCGGAGGACCGCCAGGGCTTCAAGGACGCCATGGAGGCTATCGGCCAGCCCTGCGTCACCTCCGACGTGGTGGAGAGCGTGGAGGGCGCCGTTTCCTTCGCCGGGAGCATTGGCTATCCCGTCATCGTCCGCCCCGCCTACACCCTGGGCGGCACCGGCGGCGGCATCGCCTATGACGAGCCCTCCCTCCGGGAGATCGCCGACCGGGGCATCCACCTGTCCCGGGTGGGCCAGGTGCTCATTGAGCGGTGTATCTCCGGCTGGAAGGAGATCGAGTTCGAGGTCATGCGGGACTCGGCGGGCAACGTGATCCAGATCTGCTCCATGGAGAATGTGGACCCGGTGGGCGTCCACACCGGCGACTCCATCGTGGTGGCCCCTACCCAGACTTTGGCCAACCGGGAGTTCCAGATGCTCCGCAAGGCCTCCCTGGATATCATCTCCGCCCTGGAGATTGAGGGCGGCTGTAACGTGCAGCTGGCCCTGAACCCCGACTCCTTCGAGTACGCCGTCATCGAGGTCAACCCCCGTGTCTCCCGCTCCTCCGCCCTGGCCTCCAAGGCTACCGGCTATCCCATCGCCAAGGTGGCCGCCAAGATCGCCCTGGGCTACACCCTGGACGAGATCCCCAATGCGGTGACAGGAAAGACTACTGCCTGTTTTGAACCGACCCTTGATTACTGTGTGTTGAAGATTCCCCGGCTGCCTTTCGATAAATTCACCACCGCCAGCCGTACCCTGGGTACCCAGATGAAGGCCACCGGCGAGGTTATGGCCATCGGCAACTCCTTTGAGGGGGCGCTGATGAAGGCCATCCGCTCCCTGGAGCTGCCGGTGAAGTCCCTCCGCCTGCCCGGCCTGGACGAGCTGTACACCGAGGAGATCGAGGACCGGCTGGTGAACATCGACGACCAGCGGCTCTTCGTGGTGGCGGAGGCCCTGCGCCGTGGCTTCTCGCCGGAGAAGATCAACAAGATCACCAAGTACGACCTGTGGTTTTTGGACCGGCTCCAGGCCATTGTGGACATGGAGGACAAGCTGGACCACGGCCATCTGGATGCCGACACCCTGCGCCTGGCCAAGGAGATGGGCTTCTCCGACGCCTGGATCGCCGCCCTGTCCGGCAGGGAGCGGGGGGAGATCAAGGCCCTGCGGGAGAGCTTCGGCATCATTCCCGCCTTCAAGATGGTGGACACCTGCGCCGCCGAGTTTGAGGCCCAGACCCCTTATTATTACTCCACCTATGACGGGGAGAACGAGGCGGCGGAGGAGCTCCGCCTGCCTCAGGTGGGTGAACTGGCCCCCCATATCCCCGAGGCGCCCTATCTGTCCGCCGCCACCGCCGAGCCCCACCGCAAGACTTTGGCGGAGAAGCGGAAGAAGGTGCTGGTGCTGGGCTCCGGCCCCATCCGCATCGGCCAGGGCATTGAGTTTGATTACTGCTCGGTCCACTCGGTCTGGGCCTTCAAGCGCCTGGGCTACGAGACCATCATCATCAACAACAACCCTGAGACCGTGTCCACTGACTTCGACGTGGCGGATAAGCTGTACTTTGAGCCGCTGACCCCCGAGGATGTGGAGGCTGTGGTGGAGCTGGAGAAGCCCTGGGGAGCCGTGGTGCAGTTCGGCGGCCAGACCGCCATCAAGCTGGCCCAGGCCCTGACCAATATGGGCGTGCCCATCTTGGGCACCTCCGCCGACGGCGTGGACGCCGCCGAGGACCGGGAGCGGTTTGACGAGATCCTCAACCAGTGCCAGATCCCCCGGGCTGCCGGAAAGACAGTGTTTACCACCGAGCAGGCCCTGGAGGCCGCCCATGAGGTGGGCTATCCCGTGCTGGTGCGCCCCTCCTACGTGCTGGGCGGCCAGGGCATGGAAATCGCCTACAACGACCGCAACATCACCGAGTTCATGCGCATCATCAACCAGGTGGAGCAGGAGCACCCCATCCTGGTGGATAAGTACCTCATGGGCCGGGAGGTGGAGGTGGACGGCGTGTTCGATGGGGAGGACCTGCTGATCCCCGGCATCATGGAGCACATCGAGCGGGCCGGCGTCCATTCCGGCGACAGCATTTCTGTCTATCCCCCCATTCACATCGAGCAGAAGCACAAGGACACCATCTACCGCTATACCTATGACCTGTCCAAGGCCCTGGGGGTGGTGGGCCTGGTGAATATCCAGTTCGTCATCTACGACGACACCGTGTACGTCATCGAGGTCAACCCCCGCTCCTCCCGTACCATCCCCTATATCTCCAAGGTCACCGGCGTGCCCATCATCGACCTGGCCACCAGGGTGATGCTGGGACAGAAGCTGAAGGACCTGGGCTACGGTACCGGCATCTACAAGGAAGCCGACTACTACGCCGTGAAAATGCCGGTGTTCTCCTTCGAGAAGCTCACCGACGTGGACACCGGCCTGGGCCCTGAGATGAAGTCCACCGGCGAGTGCCTGGGTCTGGCCGAGTCCTTCCCCCAGGCTCTGCTGAAGGCCTTCAAGGGCGCCAACATGAAGGCGCCCAAGAAGGGCGGGCGCATCATCATCACCGTGAAGGACGAAGACAAGGGAGAGGTCATCGGAATCGCCCAGGGCTTTGCCGACATGGGCATTGAGATCCTGGCCACCAGCGGCACCTGCGACGCCCTCAACGCCGCCGGCATCCCCGCCCGCAAGGTGGCCCGGGTGTCTGAGGCTCACCCCAATATCCTGGATATGATCGCATCCGGCACCGTGGACCTGGTGATCAACACCCCCACCCGGGGCCGCCGCCACGACACCGACGGCTTCCGGATCCGCCGCTCCACCGTGGAGCATTCCGTGGCCTGTATTACCGCCATCGACACCGCCCGGGCCATGCTCACCGTCCGCACCCAGGGCCGGTCCTCCGATCTGCGGCCCATTGACATCACCAAGATCTGATCCGTACCAAAAGCCGCCGAGCCAGCCTGACTCGGCGGCTTTTTGGTGTTGCCCGGCGGAGGAAAACGTGGTATCCTGATCCAGACATTTGGGGGCAAAGGTGAAAAGAGGGTGCGCTGTACATGAGAGAAGCACGGGAATTTCAATACGATAACCTGCGCTGTCTGCTGATCGCCCTGGTGGTGCTGGGGCATCTGCTGGAGATCGCGGGGGAGTTTCCCCATAAAGAGACCCTGTATACGCTGATCTACTCTTTCCATATGCCGGCGTTTTTGTTTCTCAGCGGGATGTTTGCGCGGTTTGACCGGGGGAAATTTATCTTCGGTATGGCGCTCCCCTATCTGGTGCTGCAGGCGTTCTATACCTCTTTTGTGGAGAAGCTGGGGGACTCCTATGTCCATGTGCAGTTTTCAAGGCCCTACTGGCTGCTGTGGTATCTCTTTGTCCTGATGCTCTATACTCTCCTGCTGCCGGTGTATGATATCCCCTCCCGGTGGGGCCGGGGCGTGCTGCTGGCCGCGTCGGTGGCGCTGGCGCTGTTGGCGGGGTATGACCCGAGCATTGATTATCAGTGGAGCGCCTCCCGGTTCATTACCTTTCAGCCCTGGTTCCTGGCGGGGTACTACTTCAGAAGGGAAAAGGGGTTGCGTCTCTGGTGGCGGCAGGCCGGACGGAGCGTCAGAATCGGGATGACTGCGCTGGCCGCGGCCTGCTGTGTGTTATTTGAACGGCTTTTGTTTGCTTGCGGCGTTACGGCCAAAATGCTGATGGGGTCTTACGGATATGAGACCTTGGGGTATGACTGGCGGATACGGGGGCTGGGCATGTGCTGCGCAGCCAGCGTGATCTGCCTGCTGCTGGTATTGGCTTCGCGCCGCAAAGGCAGGCTTCCGGTGGTGACCACGCTGGGCCAGAACACCCTGTCCATCTATCTGCTGCACGGCCTTCTCGTCCAGCTGCTCCGGCTCAAATACAGGTTTTTGCTGTCCGAGCCCTGGCAGGTGCTGGCGGTTTGGCTTCTCCTTTTGCTTTTGCTGGGCAATCCAATAGCGGGCCGCTGTGTCAGCTTTCTGTTTGGCGCGGGGTGGTACCGCCGGCTGCAGGCAATGAAGGCGAAAAAGCGGCAGATGCCGGATGCTTAATGGTGTGACTCTTTTGGGGAAGTATTGCGTGTGAGGAGAAAATATGATATTCTAAACTCCAAACGATAATGGATGCGTATTTTCCCCAAGCACCATAGATTTCACAGAAAGAAGGAACTTGCATGTCCCATCAGACCGTGATCGTCCTGGACTTCGGCGGTCAGTACAACCAGCTCATTGCCCGCCGGGTGCGTGAGTGCGGGGTGTACTGCGAGGTCAAGCCCTATACCACCCCTCTGGAGCAGCTGAAGGCCATGGAGCCCATCGGCATCATTTTTACCGGCGGCCCCAACAGCGTATATGAGGAGAAGGCCCCCCATGTGGACCCTGCCATTTTTGAGCTGGGTGTGCCGGTGCTGGGCATCTGCTACGGCTGCCAGCTGATGGCCCACACCCTGGGGGGACAGGTTACCGCCGCCCAGGAGGACACTGCCCGGGAGTACGGCAAGACTGAAACCTATTATGATACCGCCTGCAAGATCTTCAAGGGCCTGCCGGAGAAGGGTATCTCCTGGATGAGCCATGGGGACTATATGGCCAAGGTGCCCGAGGGCTTTGCCCTTACCGCCCATACCGACGCCTGCCCCAACGTGGCCATTGCTGATGAGAAGCGGGGCTTTTACGGCGTGCAGTATCACCCCGAGGTGAACCACACTGAGCACGGCACCGACATGATCCGCAACTTCCTCTATGAGGTGTGCGGCGCCGCCGGCGACTGGACCATGGGGGACTACAAGAATACCGCCATCCGGGAGATCCGGGAGAAGGTGGGGGACGGCAAGGTGCTGCTGGCCCTGTCCGGCGGTGTGGACTCCTCCGTGGCCGCCGCCCTGCTGGCTGAGGCGGTGGGCAAGCAGCTTACCTGTGTGTTTGTGGACCACGGCCTGATGCGGCTCAACGAGGGGGACGAGGTGGAGGCCGCCTTTGCCCGCTGGGACATCAACTTTGTCCGGGTGGATGCCGAGGCCCGGTTCCTGCTGAAGCTGGCCGGGGAGGCCGAGCCGGAGCGGAAGCGGAAGATCATCGGCGAGGAGTTCATCCGGGTCTTTGAGGAGGAGGCCAAGAAGATCGGCCGGGTGGACTATCTGGTACAGGGCACCATCTATCCCGATGTGATCGAGTCGGGGGCTGGTGATGCGGCCGTGATCAAGAGCCACCACAATGTGGGCGGCCTGCCCGACTATGTGGATTTCAAGGAGATCATTGAGCCGCTGCGGCTGCTGTTCAAGGACGAGGTGCGGCAGCTGGGCCGGGAGCTGGGTCTGCCGGAATATCTGGTCATGCGCCAGCCCTTCCCCGGTCCCGGTCTGGCTATCAGGGTCATCGGCGACCTGACCAAGGAGAAGCTGGATACCCTGCGGGAGGCCGATGCCATCTATCGGGAGGAGATCGCTGCCGCCGGTGAGGATAAAAATATCAATCAGTATTTTGCCGTGCTCACCAATACCCGTTCTGTAGGCGTCATGGGCGATGGCCGCACCTATGACTATACTCTGGCGCTTCGTGCGGTGACCACCAGCGACTTCATGACCGCCGACTGGGCCCGTATCCCCTACGACGTGCTGGATCGCATCTCTACCCGCATCGTCAACGAGGTTAAGGGTATCAACCGTATCGTCTATGACATTACCAGCAAGCCCCCCGCAACCATTGAGTGGGAATAAGCAAAAAGTGGATATGAGGGCCCGCAAACCCTTGAAAATACTGACTTTTTGATTTTTCAAATTCCCATTTGATAGCAGATTGATAGCACTCGTCAAATCCCGATTTATTGAGTTTGAAAAGAAAAATCGGGTGGCTTGCGAGTAGCCTAAAAATCCTCATCTTTTTATTCATAAGTAAAAGGTCTAACTGATTTTTGCTGATCAGTTAGACCTTTTTTATTTTGTTCTCATTTATCTGAATTTTCTGATTTTGTGCAACAAACGGCCTCTTCCGTGGCCTACAAGTGAGAGGGTCAGATTAGACCCTCCGGCGGCACCTTGGTGTGGATCTGGCTGCTGTCGTACTCCGGGTAGTGGTAACGCCAGCGGTCGTACTCCTCCTGGGAGATCTCTCCGGCCTCCAGTTTGGCAGCCTGTTCCCGCCAGGCCCAGAGCATCTCATGCAGCCGGGCGGCGTCCTTGTTCTTCCGCACATCGACCTTCAAGCAGACTTCTCCATCTATCTCGCTGATCTTGAGCCCGTAGTTATCCTCCAGGGTAAACAGTGTGTGCATGAGACCTACATAGGAGTCTATGTCCGGGACGGAGAGGGCATGGGGTGAGACATCCAGTACCTGTGCCAGGGCAGCAGTCAGGTCCGCCTTAGGGGTTCTTGACCCCGTTTCGTACTGTGCCAGGCGCACATCAGCAGACTTCTCCGGGAAGCCCAGCGCCATGCCGAGATATTTCTGTGTCATCCCCCGTAGGAGACGGAAAAAGTGAATCCGTTCGCCAATCGCCATACATCCAGCTCCCATCTTTGGTTGTTCTTATATGTAACATAGCATATTTGCTTAGTTTTGTCAAGATAATCTAAGCAAATTTATTTAATAATATTTCTTTTAAAAGGCTTGAACTAAGCTTATATGTATAGTATTATAAAAACACTAAGCAGATAAGCTTAGATAAAATAGCACATCAAATGGCCCGTCAGATTTTTGGTTGCGAAACTGAGAAAAAGTGGCGGACATAGGTAAGGAGGCATTTATGAAACACAACATCCGCAGGCCGCAGTCACCAACAACGATGAAAGGAAGGTATTTACGATGGCAAACCAGATTTTTATGCGCGTCAATGAAGTGGCCGAGGAGCTGGGGGTATCCGTACCCTATGCTTACAAGCTCATCCGGCAGATGAACGAGGAACTGGCGAAAACCGGCTGTATCACTATTTCCGGCAGGATCGACCGCAAGTTCTTCCATGAAAAGTTTTACGGCACGAGAACCGAGACGGCGAGAAAGGGGGAGTAATTATGGCGGCGTTCAAGAACAAGGACAACGGCACCTGGTATGTGCAGTTCCGCTATACCGACTGGAAGGGAGAACGCCAACAGAAACTCAAACGGGGCTTTGCCACCAAGCGAGAGGCGCTGGAATGGGAACGGGAGTTCCTGATGGAAAAGCAGGCCGATGTGAACATGACCTTTGAGAGCTTTGTTGCTCTCTATGAGAGGGACATTAAGCCCAAGTTGAAGCTCAACACCTGGCTCACCAAGGAGAGCATCATCAAAAAGAAGATCCTGCCCTATTTTGCCAAGCGGAAGCTGTCGGAGATCATGGCCAAGGACATCATGCGCTGGCAGAACGAGATCCGGGAGATGCGAGACTGTCACGGCAAGCCTCTGTCCAAAACCTACCTGAAAACGGTTCACAATCAGCTCAGCGCCATCTTTAACCACGCTGCCCGATTTTATGGCCTAAACCTCAACCCGGCTCGGCAGGCGGGCAACATGGGGGCGAAGGAACGAAAGGAGATGCTGTTCTGGACCCGGGAGGAGTACACCAAGTTTTCCGAGGCCATGATGGATAAGCCGCTGTCCTTCTACGCCTTTGAAGTTCTGTACTGGTGCGGCATTCGAGAGGGAGAACTGCTGGCCCTGACCCCGGCAGACTTCGACTTTGAGAAGCGCACCCTCACCATTAACAAGTCTTACCAGCGGCTTAACAAGCAGGATATCATTACCACCCCAAAAACGCCCAAGAGCAACCGGGTGATCCAGATACCCCAGTTCCTCTGTGACGAGCTCCAGGACTACCTCAAGCAGCTTTACGGCGTGGAGCCGGACAGCCGGATGTTCCCTATCAGCAAAAGCTATCTCCACCGGGAAATGGACCGTGGCTGCAAGCAAACAGGGGTAAAAAGGATTCGCATACACGATTTGAGACATAGCCATATCAGTTTGTTGATCGACATGGGCTTTACCGCCCTGGCCATCGCAGAGCGTGTAGGGCATGAGAGTATCGACATCACCTACCGCTATGCTCATCTGTTCCCCACCCGACAGGTAGAAATGGCCGACAAACTGGATTCGCTGAAAAATGAGAAGGGAGTGTAAGAAAATGTCCAAGAAGAACTATGACAACCACAACCGCTGGAGAAACAAGACGGTGGCCTTCCGGGTGTCGGCGGAGGAAGATCTCCAGCTAGAAACCCTGGTGAAGCTCACCGGCCTGACCAAGCAGGACTACATCATCCGGCGGCTGCTCTGCCGGGATGTGGTGGTCCAGGGCAACCCCAGGGTCTACAAGGCGCTACGGGATCAGCTGGCCGCTGTGCTGGATGAGCTGCGCCGGATCGAGGCCGGGCAGGGCGTAAACGTTGAGCTGTTGGACACCATCCAGATGATCGCCACCATTATGAACGGAATGCAGGAGGATTTTGCCTATGACCGATGATAAAAAGAAAATGACCGCCCAGGGCACATCTGTTGGCGCAGATGATGGACAGTCAATCTCTCAAAATTCCAAGACCACTATACCAGACCCAGACGAAAAAAGCAATTCCCCCGAAAGAGATTTGGAGGAACTTTACCGGAAGATGGGCCGCATGAGCGACCCAGCCTACCTGCATACTTTGACCCTGGACGAGCTGATGGACAATGTGTTCGAGGGCAAGTCCGCGGTGATTGAGAACCTGCTCTATGCAGGAGCGTACATCCTTGCCGGAGCGCCGAAAATCGGCAAGTCCTTCCTGGTGGCGCAAATCGCCCACCATGTCAGTACCGGGCAAGAATTGTGGGGCTACAAGACCCATCAAGGGACTGTTCTCTATCTGGCGTTGGAGGATGACGAGAGCCGTTTACAGCGCCGGATGTTCCGTATGTTCGGAGTGGAGGGGACAAGTTCCCTCCACTTCGCCACCAACGCTAAGATGATCGGTAGCGGCCTGGATGAACAGCTGGAAAAGTTCGTCCGGGAACACAGTAATACCAAGCTGATTATTGTGGATACCCTGCAAAAAGTCCGTGAGGCAGTGAGCGACAGTTACAGCTACTCCAGCGACTATGAGGTGATCGGCAAGCTGAAGCAATTTGCTGACCGATATGGCATCTGTGTCCTGATTGTCCACCACACCAGAAAGCAACCTGCGGGGGATAGTTTTGAGATGATTTCTGGCACTACGGGCTTGCTGGGCTGTGCGGATGGTGCGCTCCTGATGCAGAAGGAGAAGCGAACAGATAGCAAGGCCACCCTGGAGGTGGTAGGCAGAGACCAGCCGGATCAGCGGCTATATCTGAGCAAAGACCAAGAGAGCCTGGTGTGGGACCTTGACCACGCAGAGAATGAGCTTTGGAAGCAGCCTCCAGACTCGGTGCTGGAAGCCGTAGCGAAGATCGTATCTGCTGACAATCGGGAATGGGAAGGCAGTCCCACCGAGCTGGCCCAGGCAATTCAAACGGATATGGCGGTAAATAGGCTTACCAAACATCTGAATGTGAATGCCGGCCGACTGTTGGAAGAGCATCAGGTAAAGTACGAGAACAAAACCAAGCACGCCGGGCGGCGCATCCAGTTGACTTACATGGTGGTGGAAGCATCCGCGTTTGAAGTAATCGAGTAAAGTGCGACGCTCGCAACGGTCGCGACGGTGTTTTGAGGGGTACTCCCAGCACCGTTGCGACCGTCGCCACCGTCGCGGAAAGGAAAAATCGGGGTAGTATTTTGCTACCCCAGATTCCAAGGGAAGCCCTATTTTAGGGCATATCATATTAGCAAAAGGGGTGAGCGATTCACGCCCCCCATATGCTCCGAAACGGGGCACCGTGTGCAGACAAAAAAGCGTTCGCAGAACGTGCAGCCACAGAATGAAATTCTGTGTTCAAAAGGGGGCTTGGGGGCACTGCCCTCAACAAGCAGACGGCAGGAAATGTGAGTGTGTATTAACACTCGCATTGCTTGCCGGATTTGTGTGTGGCTATCCACACGCATTGCTTGCTGCAATATGTTTGGCATCCAGAATGGTATTGCTCAAGGTAACCATGCTCATTTGAAAGACGATTAGCCGCATCTATCATATTTCAATCCGGTTAATACAGGTTAAGCGTCGGAGCAATCCGGGTATTTGCGCAACAAAATAAGCGAAATTAGAAATGAACTTTACATACATTTGACAGAGATTTCACATCCGGACGGTCGCACGCACGTCGCACAGTTGCTAAAATATCATGATAATATTTTTCTCTGGAAAAATTTTGATGCGACCCCGAAAATCCGGCGGCGGCTCCGTATCCTTCTGCCGGAGGGGGATGGAGGGATAGCAATGGTGCGCACAGAGCACGACATCGCGGCCCAGGTACAGGCGGCCAAGACAGATTCGGAGGCGGCGGACGCCCTGATCCGTCAGTACATGGGATTTATCCGCTCGGAGACGGTAAAGTTTATCCACACCGCCCCGGAAAACGGACACGAGGACGAGCTGAGCATCGCCATGCTGGCCTTTTACGAGGCCGTGCTGGCCTATGAAAAGAGCCGGGGCGCCTTCCTGCCCTACGCCGCCCGGGCGATCCGGAACCGGCTCATCGACCACTACCGGACGGAGAAGCGCCATGGAAATGTGATTTCCCTCCACACGCCCCTGGGCGGAGAGGAGGACGGCGGCGAACTGCTGGACACCATCCCGGATACGGCGGACCATGCGGAGGACTATGCATCCCGCACCGCCAGCCAGTGGGAGATCCAGGAGTTCTCGGAGAAGCTGGCCCGGTTTGGCCTGACCTTTTCCGACGTGGCGGACAACTGCCCCCGGCAGGAGCGCACCTTCGCCGCCTGCCGCCGTGTGCTGGACTTTGCCCGCTCCCGGCCGGAGCTGCTGAAGCGGGTGGAGGACACCGGCAAGCTGCCCATAAACGAGCTGGCCTCCGGCTCCGGCACGGACCGAAAGACCATGGAGCGGCACCGGAAGTACCTGGCGGCCATCCTGCTGGCCTTCACCAACGGCTATGAGATCATCCGGGGACACCTGTGCCAGATCGCCCCGGCGAAGGGAGGGAGCATGAAATGAACTATCTGGTGATGGAGGTGCACCCGGCCTATGCGGTGGTACTGGACGAGGAGGGGCGCTTCCTGAAAACCGCCAACCTCCACTATCAGGTGGGGGATACGGTGCAGGATGTCGTGGAGCTGCGCAGGCCGCAGGAGAAGCGTCCCGCCCTGTGGAAGCCCCTGTCCGGCTTGGCCGGACTGGCCGCCTGCCTCTGCCTGGTGTTCTTTGGCTATTACCAGCCCAATTTTACGCCCTACGGCGCGCTGCGCATCCAGATCAACCCGGATGTGGAGCTCACCCTCAGCCGCACCGACCGGGTGCTGGAGCTGGAGGGGCTCAACGAGGACGGTCAGGTCCTGATTGAAGGCTACGACTATGGCGGCAAGGACCGGGAGGACGTGACCGAAGAGCTGGTGGAGCGGGCCATTGATCTGGGCTACCTCTCCGACGGGGAGACGGTGTCCATCACCGTCTCCAGCGCCGACACCGACTGGCAGGTCCGGGAGGAGCAGGAGGCCCGGGATGCTCTGGAGCAGCGGTACGGGGAGACCATCGTGATCCAGATCGGCTCTGCGCCAAAGGAACCGCCGGCCACTGAGGTGGTGATTCCTGTGACGCCGCCGGAATCCACCCAGGAGCCAACGCCGGAGCCTGTACCGGAGCCCTCTCAGGAGCAGACGGTTCCGCCTATCGTCACAAATGACACGGACTACGATCCCGGCAGCGATGTGGTGACCGGCTATCAGGATACCGATTATGGCCCGGACGCGGACGACATCCCCAACGATGCGCCTCCCAACGACAGCTCTTACAGTGACGGCGTCACCGACTACGAGGACCGGGACGACGATCAGGCTGACGATGCTCCGGACGACGATGATCACCTGGAAGATGACGTGGACGACGACGACCAGGATGAGGACGATTAAATCAAGAAAAAATTTCCCCCGCGGCCCCGGTTTTCAAGGCCGACCACCGTATCCTCCCTGTGTAAACCAAAAAGAAAATGAAAAAAGTATTTCAGTGACCCCAGTTTTTCAACAGCAGCTTCGTAATCTAATATCAGAACACAAACCACAACTACTATTTTTCAAGGAGATGAAAGAGATGAAAAAGAACTTCCACACCAAACTGTTTGGCCTGACGCTGACTGCCGCCCTGGCTCTGACCACTCTGACTGCCTGCGGGAACAGCGTCGGAGTATCTTCCCTCCCAGAGTCCCCCAATCAGACCGCCTCTCTTCAGGAGGAGAACAGCGGCAGCATCGGCACCGTACTTCTGAGCGTGAACCCGGAGATCGAGATGGACTATGACGATGACGGCAACGTGGTTGCTCTGAACGCCCTGAACGATGACGGTCGGGCAGTGCTGGCCGGCTACACCGGCTATGAGGGGAAGCCCTGCACCACCGTGGTGGGGGAGCTGGTGGACCAGATCCACGACGGCGGCTACTTTGACGCCACCGTGGGCGGCCATGAGAAGAACATCGTCCTGAAGCTGGAGCGGGGCTCCGCCTACCCCAACGACCAGTTCCTCAACCAGCTGGCCGAGGCGGTCCGGCTGGTGGTGGAGACCGACCAGATCGGCTCCCAGGCGGTGACCCTGGACCAGGACGACTACGACGACGCGTACGGCGACAAGGGCTATATCAATGCCTCCGCCGCCCAGAGCATCCTCTCCACCCAGCTGGGCCGGGATGACATCCAGTTTGTGGAGAAGGAATACGACCTGGATGACGGGGAGTACGAGGTGGAGTTTATCCTGGACGGCGTGGAGTACGAGTACGAGGTTAACGCCTACACCGGCAAGGTCACGGAAATGGATGCTGAATTCCAGGACTACGATGACACCGACTACGGTCCCAGCAGCGATGGGATCACCGATTACGGCGTGACGGATTACGACGATACCGACTACGGCCCCAACGCCGACGGCGTCACCGATTACGATGATACCGACTACGGCCCCAACAATGACGGCATCACCGACTACGACGACACCGACTACGGCCCCAACGCCGACGGGATCACCGACTACGACGACACGGATTACGGTCCCAATGCCGACGGGATCACCGACTACGACGACACGGACTACGGCCCCAACGCCGACGGGATCACCGATTACGACGACACGGACTACGGCCCCAACGCTGACGGCATCACCGATTACGACGACACCGACTACGGCCCCAACGCCGACGGCGTCACCGACTACGGCAATACCAATTACGGAAGCAGCAACTATGGCGACACCAACTACGATGACGGCGGCAGTGACTACGATTGGGAGGCGGATCACGGGGATTCCGGCTATGACGACTGAGCCCCTCCGCCTGCGCCACGAGGTCAAGCACCAGATCTCTCCCCGGGAGGATCTGGTGCTTACCTCCCGGCTGGGGAGGTTCTTTCCCCGGGACGGCCACGCCGGGCCGGACGGCTCCTACCGGGTGACCAGCCTGTATTTCGACACCCCCTACGATACCGCCCTCCGGGAGAAGCTGGACGGGGTGGACCGGCGGGAGAAGTTCCGCCTGCGGTACTACGGGGAGTGCCCGGATCTTCTCAAGCTGGAGAAAAAATTTAAGGTGAACGGCCTGTGCGGCAAGCGCTCCGCCCGCCTGACTTTGGAGGAGGCGGAGCGGCTGCTCTCCGGGGAGGACGCCTTCCTTCTGGAGCGGGGGGAGCCGCTGCTGTCGGAGCTGTACCACAAACTCCGGGGGACGCTGCTGCGGCCCAGGACGGTGGTGTGCTATGACCGGGAGGCCTTCCTGTACGCCCCCGGAAACGTCCGGGTGACCCTGGACCGGAACCTGCGCACCTGCGGGGACAGCGCCGGCTTCCTGTCCCCCGGTTCGTTCCCCCTGAAACCTCTGGACGCTTTGACGGTGCTGGAGGTCAAGTACGACGCCTTTCTCCCCGACCTGGTGCGCCTGGCCGTCCAGACGCCGGACCGCCGGGCGGCGGCCTGTTCCAAATACGCCCTGTGCCGGCGGTTTGACTGAGAACGAAGAAAAGAGGAGTGGCTGCCATGCCCACGTTCACCTTTCAGGACATCTTCAAATCCAGCTTTCTGGAGCGGCTGGATGCGGTCTCCCTGCCGGACGCCGTTATCGCCCTGGCGCTGGCCTTCTGCCTGGGCCTGTTCATCTTCCTGGTCTATAAAAAATGCTACGCCGGGGTCATGTACGCCCCCAGCTTCGGGGTGACCCTCATCGCCCTCACCCTTATCACCACCCTGCTGATCCTGGCGGTGACCAGCAACATCGTCCTCTCCCTGGGCATGGTGGGCGCGCTGTCCATCGTCCGCTTCCGTACCGCTATCAAGGAGCCCATGGATATCGCCTTCCTGTTCTGGGCCATCGCGGCAGGCATCGTGCTGGCGGCGGGGCTGATCCCCCTGGCTGTGGTGGGCAGTCTCTTTGTGGGGCTTGTGCTGCTGGTGTTCTCCCGCCAGAAGAACGGGGAGTCCCCCTATATCCTGGTGGTCCACTGTGCCGATCAGGCGGTAGAGGGACAGGTGCGTGCCCTGGTAGAGGCCCAGGTCCGGCGGCTGAACCTGAAGAGCAAGAGCGTGGCCCCAGGTCAGATCGAGCTGAACTACGAGGTGCGCCTCCGGGACGCCGACACAGAGTTTATCAACGAGCTGGGGGCCATGGACGGCGTGGGGAACGTGGTGCTGGTCTCCTACAACGGGGACTACATGGGGTGAGGCCATGATCCGCCACCGGTATATCGACCGCATCTGCGGCGCGGCCATCCTGCTGGCCCTGGTTCTCACCGGCCTGCTCTGCTTTGGGGAGGCCCTGGGCCTCCAGCCCGCCAGCTCCGCGCCTGGGTACGCATACCGCCTCTTTGACGATGGCCGGGTCCACACGGTGGACCTGCGGGTGGAGGACTGGGCGGGCTTTCTTGAAATCGCTCCGGCGGAGGAATATATCCCCTGCACCGTGGTCATCGACGGGGAGGAGTTTTACCAGGTGGGCCTGCGGGCCAAGGGGAACAACTCCCTCCGGCTGACAGAGGAGTACGGCCTGTCCCGGTACAGTCTGAAGCTGGAATTCGACCACTATGTGGACGGGGGCAACTACCATGGCCTGGACAAGTTCTCCCTGGACGCCTCCTTTCAGGACAACAGTTATCTCAAAACGTACCTGGTCTACGACATGATGGACTATATGGAGGTACCGGCGCCCTTGTGTAGCTACGCCTGGGTGACGGTGAACGGTCAGCCTTGGGGGCTGTTTCTGGCCATCGAGGAGCCGGAGGAGGCCTTTGCCCGGCGGGATTTCGGCCCGGATCACGGAGCGCTCTATAAGCCGGACTACCGCTCCCTGAACGCGGAGAACGCCGACGTGGCCCTGCGGTACATCAATGACGACCCTGCCAGCTACCCCAACCTTTTTGACAACGCCAAGTTTGACGTGGATGAGGCGGACCAGGCGCGGCTCATTGAGGCCCTGCGGGTGCTGTCCACGGGAGAAAACCTGGAGACGGCGGTGAATGTGGACCAGGTGCTGCGGTATTTTACCGTCCAGGTGTTTGTCATGAACTGGGACAGCTATCTGGGCCACACCGGGCACAACTACTTTCTCTACGAGGAGGATGGGATCCTCTCCATCCTGCCCTGGGACTACAACCTGGCCTTCGGCACCTATGCCCTGGGGATGACCGATCCCATCCGGGACCCCAATGTGCTCCTCAACTGGCCGGTGAACACCCCCGCACGGGGGGAGGTCATGCTGGAGCGGCCCCTGTATCACAACCTGATGAAAAATGACGACTATTTTGCCCGCTACCACGCCTATTTTGATCAACTGCTTTCGGAGTATTTCGAAAGTGGCCGGTATGAGACAGTCATCCGGCAGACCCAGGCCATGATCGCCCCCTATGTGGAGGCGGACCCCACCGCCTTCTGCTCCTATGAGGACCACCTGCTGGCGGTGGACACCCTGCTGGAGGTGTGCCGCCTGCGCGCGGAGAGCATCCGGGGACAGCTGGAGGGGCGCTATCCCAGTACCCTGTCCCAGCAGGCGGAGCATCCCAGCGCCGGAGTGGACGCCTCCCATGTGGATCTGCGGGCGCTGGGGGATTTTGACGACCTGGAGGCCGCCAAGGGGCGGCAGGAGGCTGCGATGATTAAAGCGTCCCATTAACGGATGTTGCTTTTCTCCTGTGATGAAGCTTTTGTCCTCTGCGGACACACTTCGTTTTGGGATGCCTATACCTGTATTCGAGTTAAGTCCACGGATACACCAACGGAACGGATTGTTTTGGAGCGCTTGGGCGGCGTGATGAAAAACGTTGGTGCCGAATATAGCATGTTCTGGTCGTGGAGTGGGTTTATATCTTCGGCCATCAATGAGACGGCTAAACAGTTCTTTAAAATCCGCCTTTAGACCCACAAAAAAATTATTGAGGAGTTCTGCGATCAGATGGACGATAAAATTAAAGAGCTGATCCCTCTCAAAAAGATCTGGGTCGTAAACAACGGTGAGGAATAGATGTGACTGCTGAAGTGGCAAGAAATAATTTGAAGAAAACGTCGAACAGTGCTATAATACTCCTAAGCCACCCAATCGTCCGTCTCAAGCAAAACCCCTGATAGAATGGCCTAGATAGATTTTTGATAGCAAAAGTCCGAATAGACCTTAGGATAAGGATAATCTGTGTCAAATAGAGTCACGTCGAACCCAATCTTCTATACAAAAAAGTTTAGAAATGGATTTAACTCGGCGAGTGGGAATGATTTCAGAGGCCCGGAAAAGCCTGATATGACTGGGTTTTTGAGGGGTTAAGGCCCTCTGTGGCAACGATTTGGCAACAGTTTTTCATTATTCATAAAAAGAGAGCTAACTGATTTTGATTAGTCAGTTAGCTCTCTTTTTATTTTGATTCCTATATGATTTTAGTCGTTTAGTTTTTTCTCAAGCTTTTGAAGCCTTGCAGGGTATCCCCCTTTAGTTGAATCGGTTAATCCATATTTTATTGCCAAATTGCAAATTTCAATGGCCTCTTTATACTGCCCGGCTTTTTCGTAAAGAATTGTAAGCCGCTGAAAGGTTGTGATTCGTGGAATGCAACCGAACTCTTTTTGCATTGGCTTTACATATTTAGGGAACATCTGGATATCTTTCAAGCAAAATTCGATTGTTAAATCAATCGCATCTGGTCTGCAATCTCTCTGCTTGTAATAACATTCGGCGGCTTCCTGCCAAAAATAGTGAGCGTCCAGAAGCTCCGCTTCGCTAACTGCCAAGTCTTTACCTGCACTAATTATTTTATCGGCAAGAGAGTAGTTCTTCTCAGAAACTGCCCAACCAATCATTGCAGAAAAGTACTTCAGTTTTGTGCTGGAAGAATAAGATACATCACCTTTTATAGGAGAAGAACCCGGAGCTGCACCAAGCCCACCTTGATGATATCTGGTAAGAGCATCTTGCTCTTGAGGTGTGCATGATAGCCAAAAAGATTCCAAACCCAAATAACCGATGATGCCTTTAATTTTAGGTTTCTGAGAAAATAGGGACTTAAACATACAATGTCACCTCTAACTTCAAGTGAAATCCAAATTTTTTTTCTTACGCAACAAACGGCCTCTCCCGTGGCCTACAAGTGAGGGGGTCAAAAGAGGTCCTGGGGCGGCACCTTTACATAGTTCTGGGCTTTGTCAAACTCCGGATAGTGGTAGCGCCACTTGTCATAGTCCTCCTTGGAGATTTCGCCCGCCTCCAGCATGGCAGCGGCCTGCTGCCAGGAGCAGAGCATTTCATGCAGCCGGGCGGCGTCCTTGTTCTTCCGCATATCAACCTTCAGGCAGACTTCTCCATCCATCTCGCTGATCTCGAGCCCGTAGTTATCCTCCAGGGTAAACAGGGTGTGCATCAGCCCCACATAGGAGTCTATGTCCGGGACGGAGAGGGCATGGGGAGAAACATCCAGTACCTGGGCTAAGGCGGCGGTAAGGTCTGCCTTTGGGGTTCTTGATCCTGTTTCATACTGAGCAAGGCGCACATCCGCGGACTTCTCCGGGAAGCCCAGCGCCATGCCGAGATATTTCTGTGTCATCCCCCGCAAGAGACGGAAAAAGTGAATCCGTTCGCCAATCGCCATATCATCAACTCCAATCGTTGCTTGTCCTTAGGAAAAGCGTAGCAGAAATGCTTAGTAAAGTCAAGAGAATCCTAAACAATTTTATTTAATTTATTTTGCGTACTCCAATTGACACAAGCTATTTTGCTTAGTATAATAACGATAGACTAAGCAAAATAGCTTAGAATCAATAAATAAAAAAGAACTGCCGCAATCCCTGGTTATACATCCGGGAAAAAAGTGGTGGACGAAAGTGAGGAGGCATTTATGGAACACAATATCCAGCCGCAGCAGCCATCAATGAGGAAAGGAAGGTATTTTCAATGCAGGCACAAAACTTTATGCGCGTGGAGGAAGTGGCCCAGGAGCTGGGTATCTCCAAGTCCCACGCCTACAAGGTGATCCACAAGCTCAACGCCGAACTCCGTGAGAAGGGCTACCTGACCATCTCCGGGCGGGTCAATCGGAACTTTTTCATGGAGAAGTTTTGCTATGGCAAGACGGGAAAGGAGGGCTAATCATGGCAGTCTATAAGGAAGAAAAGACAAACACCTGGCGGGCAGTCTACCGGTACACTGACTGGAATGGCGAGCGCAAGCAGACCCAAAAGCGGGGCTTCAAGACCAAGCGAGAGGCGCAGGCCTGGGAGCGGGAACAGCTCAACAAGACCAGCGCTGATCTGGACATGACCTTCAAGAGTTTCGTGGACCTCTACACGGCGGATATGAAAACCCGGCTCAAGGAGAACACCTGGGCTACCAAGGACCACATCATCCGTACTAAGCTGCTGCCCTACTTCGGCAGGCTGAAAATGTGTAACATCACCGCCCAGCAGATCATTACCTGGCAGAACGAGATGCTGAACCATAAGGACGAGAACGGCAAGCCCTACTCGCCGGTGTACCTGAAAACGGTCCACAATCAGCTCAGTGCTATCTTCAACCATGCGGTTCGGTACTACAACCTCCGAGAGAATCCCTGCAAGAAGGCGGGCAGCATGGGCAAAAAGAAAAACCGAGAGATGATGTTCTGGACCAAGGAGCAGTACCTGAAATTTGCCGAGGTGATGATGGACAAGCCGCTGTCCTTCTACGCCTTCGAGATGCTCTACTGGTGTGGTATCCGAGAGGGGGAGCTGCTGGCCCTGACCCCAGCGGACTTTGACTTTGAGAAGCGCACCGTTACCATCAATAAATCCTATCAGCGGTTGAATGGCCAGGATCTGATTACTACCCCCAAGACGGAAAAGAGCAATCGGGTCATTACCATACCGCAGTTTCTGGCCGAAGAAATCCAGGATTACATCAAGATGCTCTACGGAATCGGGCCAGACGACAGAATGTTCACTGTTACCAAGAGCTATCTTCACCGGGAGATGGATCGGGGAGCCAAGGAAGCTGGGGTGCCGCGTATCAGAATCCATGATATTCGTCACAGTGCGGTTTCACTTTTGATCGATATGGGATTCTCTGCCACGGCCATCGCGGACCGGGTGGGCCATGAGAGCATCGACATCACTTACAACTACGCGCACCTGTTTCCGTCCAAGCAGGCGGAAATGGCGGATAAATTGAACATGGAAAGGGGCAATTAAAAATGTCAGCGAAGAATTTGGATAAGCACAACCGTTGGAGGAACAAGACCGTGGCTTTTCGGGTCTCCCCGGAGGAGGACGCCCAGATCGAGACGGCGGTGAAGCTTACCGGCCTGACCAAGCAGGATTACATCATCCGGCGGCTACTTTGCCGGGATGTGGTGGTCCAGGGTAACCCCAGGGTCTACAAGGCCCTGCGGGACCAGCTGGCTGCTGTGCTGGACGAGCTGCGCCGGATCGAGGCCGGGCAGGGCGTGAGCGACGAGCTGCTGGACACCATCCAGATGATCGCTGCCATTATGAGCGGGATGCAGGAGGACTTTGCCTATGACCGATGAAAAAAAGAAAATGACCGCCCAGAACTCATCTGTTGGCGCAGATGATGGGCAGTCAATCTCTACAAATTCCAAGACCACTATACCAGACCCGGACGAAAAAAACAATTCCCCCGAAAGAGATTTGGAGGAACTTTTCCGGAAGATGCGCCGCATGAGCGACCCGGCCTATCTGCATACTGTGACCCTGGACGAGCTAATGGACAATGTGTTTGAGGGTAAGTCTGCGGTGATTGAGAACCTGCTCTATACAGGAGCGTACATCCTTGCCGGAGCGCCGAAAATCGGCAAGTCCTTCCTGGTGGCGCAGATCGCCCACCATGTCAGTACCGGGCAAGACCTGTGGGGCTACAAAGTCCATCAAGGGACTGTCCTCTATCTTGCCCTAGAAGATGACGAGAGCCGCTTACAGCGCCGGATGTTCCGTATGTTTGGAGTGGAGGGGACAAGCTCCCTCCACTTCGCCACCAGTGCCAAGATGATTGGCGGTGGCCTGGATGAACAGTTAGAAAAGTTCGTCCGGGAACACAGCGATATCAAGCTTGTTATCGTGGATATCCACACGCATTGCTTGCCTGTATCTAAAACAACCGAAACGGCCCTTGTGCCGCTGCGGAAAATCAACCGAAATTCAAGCATTGGGAGGTAACGACTATGAGAAAGATTGTGTCCTGTAAGTATGACCTGGATACCGCCTGCGTGGAGCTGTGTTTAGAGGACGGGACGCTGCTCTCCATCGACTGCACCGCTGTGGAGAACGAGGTTGCAAACAGTATGTACCAGCGGTCGGAGCTGGACTGGCTAATCTACAACGATCCGCTGGCCTATGCCGAACTGATTTTGAATGGTGAGCCGGAACTGTATCTGAAGGCTGTGACAGTAAAATCTTTGCTTGATTAAAACTAATTAACACCATTTGTTACGCCAAATTGGTCTCATGATATCATGAGACAATCTTGAGTTATTGTGTGTTTTATGGTATAATGACTTATCCAGATATGATTGGAGAAGTTGAGATGCCAGTATCTTATGACAAGCTTTGGAAAATTCTTATTGATAAAAAAATGAAACGCTCGGAATTAAAAGATGCTGCTGGCGTTAGTTTTAATGTCTTAGCAAAGATGGGAAAAAATGAATTTGTATCAATGGAGAGCCTGTATAAAATTTGTGTGGCTTTAGACTGCGGTATTGATGAAATTATGGAGTTTACGAATCATGAGCATGCTTGACTTTGCAATTAGGGCAACAACAGAATATATTGATCATATGCCGAAAAGCCAGCGCAAAAAATATGGCCAGTTCTTTACAAGCAAAGAAACTGCTGTTTTTATGGCTGGGCTATTTGAAATTCCTAATGGATGTCAGGCACTTTCTATCCTTGATCCTGGTGCTGGTTCTGGGATTCTCTCAATTGCATTATTGGAACGCTTGCAGGCTTTCACGGCAATAAAAGAGATTAGACTGGTTTGCTATGAGAACGACCCCAATGTAATGGAGTTATTGCGGGCCAATCTGGAGATAGCGTGTAGTCAATCCAAACAGAAAATATCCTATGAAATCGTTTCTGATAACTATATTTTAAGTCAAGCGGCTGACTATAATCTGATGTTAGGAGCGAATTTGGAGCCTGAAAAATTTGATTTTGTAATCGCAAATCCTCCATATATGAAAATACCAAAGGACGCCCCGGAAGCCTTAGCCATGCCGGATGTATGTTATGGCGCTCCCAATCTCTACTTTCTCTTTGCTTCTATGAGTATGTTTAACCTAAAGGATGGGGGCGAAATGGTTTATATTATCCCGCGCTCCTGGACTTCAGGTGCTTATTTCAAGAGATTTCGTCAGAAGTTTTTAAGTGAAGGCGTTTTGGAGCATATTCACTTATTTGTTAGTCGAGATAAAGTCTTTGAAAAAGAGAGCGTACTGCAGGAAACTATCATTATTAAGCTGAGAAAAACGCGCTCAAAGCCAAAAACTGTTACTATTACTACGACCCAAAGTAATTCAGACTTTTCAAAAAAGACCATTTTCAAGGCCCCCTATTCTGCCGTTATAAATGGGCCCGATTTCTATGTATACCTGGTGACAAATGCTGAGGAAGTGGAGACACTTAATAGTTTGAACAAGTGGGAGAACACTCTACCAAGCATTGGCCTAAAAATGAAAACCGGACTTACAGTTGACTTCCGAAACAGAGAAGCACTGCGAGATGCAGCTGAAGAGCAGGCTGTTCCATTGTTCTATTCTCAGCACATACAAAATGGCAAAGTGGTTTTTCCTGTAGGAAAGGAACACGAGTATCTGGTTACTGAGCAGAGGGGGCTATTACAGCCAAATAAGAACTATCTTTTTGTCAAACGATTTACAGCAAAAGAAGAACATAGGCGGCTTCAATGTGGTGTTTACTTAGCAAAAAAGCATCCTGAGTATTCCCAGATCAGCACACAAAACAAGATAAATTTTATCGATGGGATGCGTGATCTTTCGGAGTGTGTTGTGTACGGTCTCTATGTCTTGTTTAACTCCACCTTGTATGACTGCTATTATAGGATTTTGAATGGTTCAACGCAGGTCAATTCGACTGAAGTGAACTCTATGCCGGTTCCATCCATGGATGTCATTGAGGCCATGGGAAAAGAGCTAATTGCTGCACACGATATGTCGGAACCGGTTTGTGACAGAATTTTGAGGGGTTATGTATGAGTAAAATAGATGAAGCAAAAGAGATATTAAATGCCTTGCAAGTACCGGCAAAGCAGCAAAATGCCATGTGCTGTTGTGTTTTGCTTGCCATGGCGGGACTTGTTGAGGAAACTCCGTGGCAAGATGCGACCAACGAATGGATTCGTATTCACGATGTAATTGCTTTTGCGAATAACAATTATGGGACTACTTATGCAGAAAATAGTCGTGAAACCTTCAGAAAACAGGCTATGCACCATTTCAGGAATGCGGCTTTCATCGAGGATAATAGCAAGGCCACCAATAGCCCCAATTACCGCTATCGGTTGACAGATGAAATGCTAAAGTTGGTACAGAGTTTTGGTACAGATCGGTGGGAAACCAAGCTTACTTCTTTTCAAACTAATCACGACACGCTTGTTCAGCTATATGCTTCTAAGCGTGTCAGACGCAAAATGCCTGTGAAAATCAACGGTGAAGATTTCACTTTTTCTCCAGGAGATCATAATCAACTCCAAAAAGCAATTATCGAGGAATTTGCACCGCGCTTTGCTCCAAATTCGGAATGCCTTTATGTCGGCGATACCATTGAAAAGGATTTGGTAAAGAACGAGGACAAGCTTAGCGAACTGGGATTTACTATTACATTACATGATAAGATGCCAGATGTGGTCCTCTACTCAGAGGAGAAGAACTGGCTGTATTTTATAGAGTCGGTAACATCTGTTGGGCCGATGGAGCCGAAACGCATCAAAGAGATCGAAGAAATGACCACCGGCGTAACCGCGGGGAAAATCTATGTTACAGCTTTTCTGGATTTTAAGACATTCAAGAAGTTTTCTGAGATGCTTGCTTGGGAAACGGAAGTTTGGATCGCTGATATGCCGGATCACATGATTCATTTGAATGGAGACAAATTTTTAGGTCCTAGATAAATAAAAGGAGCGAAAAACATGAGGAAAGCATTGATTGTTGGAATTGACAATTATACCCAATGTCCTTTACATGGATGCTGTAATGACGCAGAACATATGGCACAAGAGTTAAGCTGCAATGGTGATGGTTCACCTAACTTTTCTGTAAAATTACAAAAAAATGTCTCGACCAAAGCACACTTGAGAAAACTAATTGAAGAATGCTTTTCGGGAGATGCTGATGTTGCATTATTTTACTATTCTGGACATGGCCATATTGATAATGTAGGTGGGTATTTGGTTACTCCGGATTTTGGAGCACATGACTATGGAGTATCACTACAAGAAGTTTTGAATATTGCTAATGATTCACGATGTAAAGATAAAATTATTATTTTAGACAGCTGTTATTCTGGTTTTATGGGAAGTATTAGTTCTTCTGGACAGGTTACTGCAGTAATCAATGAAGGGGTTACTATTTTAACCGCTAGCCGTTCCACAGAAACATCTGTCGAACTAAATGGACATGGATTGTTTACTTCTCTATTATTAGAAGCATTAAAGGGTGGGGCGGCTGATATTACAGGACACATTACTCCGGGTGGTATATATGCTTACATAGACAAAGCTTTAGGCCCGTGGGAGCAACGACCTGTTTTTAAAACAAATGTAACTCGCTTTACACCTTTACGCAGAGTCATTCCGCAGGTGGATATATCTATTATTAGAAAGATCTGCACATATTTTTCAGATGAAAATGCGGAACTTCCGATTGATCCGTCGTTTGAGCCGACTAATTCTTTGGATGTGAAACATGATGTAATTCAACCGTATGCTAATCCACATAATACAAAAATTTTTTCCGACTTGCAGAAATTGGAAGAAATTGGATTGGTCGTTCCAGTAGGTGAAGAGCACATGTATTTCGCAGCTATGCATTCTAAATCGTGTGCATTAACTTCCATTGGAAAACAATATTGGCGATTAGTAAATAATAAACTCATTTAGAAAGGAGAACTCACTATGGGGAAAAAACGCACATTTATCAGTTTTGATTATGATCATGATTTAGATTTGAAAAATTTATTAGTCGGGCAAGCTAGAAATACTGATTCCCCGTTTGAAATTACCGACATGTCCATAAAGGAAACTATTGCCAAGGATTGGAAAGCAAACGCACGCCGCAGGATTAAAGGATGCGATGTTGTAATTGTAATTTGTGGAAAAAATACGGATTCAGCTACTGGCGTAAGTGCAGAATTAAAGATAGCTCAAGAAGAATGTGTACCATATTTTCTTTTGTATGGAAGGGCTAATGATAATTGTGTCAAGCCAGTAGCAGCAACAAATTCAGATAAAATGTATAGATGGACATGGGACAACCTAAAGCTTTTAATAGGTGGAGCGAGATGATTAAATTTTTTATCTCTCATAAAAAAGAAGATGCATATACCGCTAATAAAATCGCTAATGAGCTCAAAGCGATGAATGTCCCTTATTATCTCGATATTTTAGATTTTACTATAACGGGAAGCGGAAAGGCATTAACAGACCATATTAAGCAAAGTCTTAATGACTGTACAGATATTATAGTTGTAATGTCTGAAGCAACCAGATATTCTCAATGGGTCCCGTTTGAGGTGGGAATGGCTGCTCAAAATGACATGCCAACTGCTACTTTTTTACAAGAGAATGTATCTCTCCCTGATTTTTTAATATATTGGCCTCGTCTAAAACAACCAAGTGATATTAGGAAGTACATTACTGCGCGTCGTGAAGTTCAACATGAATATGCCTCTCAACATTTGTTAGAATTTGCAGACATGCGTAAATCTCAAACTGCGAGATTTTATGATGTGCTTAAGAAAAGACTATAAAGTAATCTGTGTTATGTCTTTGGCAACACTATGGCAACAAAAAATCAGATAGCCTCTACTATCTGAATAATGAAAAGAATACCAATAATCTGGGCTAAATCCCATAAGCAAATCTGTTTAGAAAACTTCTAACAGGAGCGAGTGGGAGTAATGAAGAAATACCCGCAACCCCTTGATACACAAGGGCTTGCGGGTTTCTTTCTGCTTAAAAGGTACATGAAAGGTACACGAAAATCAGTTAAAATATACTCTGGAGCTTATCCGCAACCTGCTCCTGCTTATTGGGATACAGGTGGGAGTAAGTCTCCAAAGTTGTTGGTAGTGTCAAGGATTTTGCGCAAATTGGTTTGCAGACCCTGGAATGAATGAAGTCAGCCAGCAATGGAGGCATCCTCAACGGCGGCCTCCAGGTGCTTCATGTTCAT
>NZ_NFIQ01000041.1 GCF_002159455.1 Flavonifractor sp. An306 | reverse complement strand
GCTTCGGATTGAATGTCTGTTTGGGATATTTCCTCGTTATTTTGAGTTGGAGTTATTATGTCCTGTTGTCCTTGCTGACTGCAACCAACCAGACCCAACACACAGACCAATGCTAAAACTAATGCTATATATTTCTTCATACGGATTACCTCCTTGTAAAATTGTTTACTTGTATATATAGACGGAAAATCCAGCAAAAAGTTCCGAACTATGGCTATATCATAGCATACTTCGGTCAATTTGTCTCATTCCAGAAAACGAAATTTAAACTTTTTTCAAATTGCCAACCTCTTCATATCAAAGGAAATTGGCTTGTACTTGAACTTATCAAGCGGTATCTTCTTCGTCTGATTGGCTAACAGAGTAATAATGTCGTAAGCCTGTTCAAGATAGGTCTTTCCCTTATTCTTCTCGACCCAATAGAACAGAGCCAAGTAGTAGTCAAGGAACTTGGAACTTACACCATGATACAGATACATAAAATCACTAATGTTGTGATGGTATCCGTTGATATGACCCAGATGAAATCCACCGCTTGTATGTTTCCCACTTGGGATTTGATTTAAGGGTATCTTGTATCTGTTGGCTACGGTCTTATATGCTCTATGGCTGTCTGTGACCAGAACAGTATCTTCGGTGAAATGGGGAACAAGGGTCTGCTCGATATGGATAGGCTGTATTCTACCGACACAAACACTCTGCAAGAAATGATTGTTATTCGTATCCACACAAGACAGACAACATACCTGCTGGTTGCTGATACCTCTCTTTTTCTTCTGCTGTTCGTGTAAGGTATTCAAGACTTCAATAATTTTCTTTGTATCCATACCATTTAGAGCATTGGAAAACTTCTCTTGTGATTTCAAATCACCAAGTTTAACATAATCCAACAATTCAGCTTTGTTCTGTTCTTCGTTTTTAATGTACCTATGCAAGAAATCTATGTCAAATCCTTGTTTCTCAACATATTCGATTTTCTTCTCAAAGGTCAAATGGGTATATGGCATTCTGCCGAGTGTACCCAAGAAGAACATTGGGTCTTTAATGTCCTTAAAGGAAAGAGGATAGTAATATTCGTCGCTTTCAGCCAAACTCTTGAAATCGTCCTGATTGCTGACGAACTGAAGGAGAACAGAACATATCCTATGTCTGTTGTGCAGAACAGTCTGCTTGTTGATACCCAATTCTTTTGCTATGGTACGGCAACTTTCACCCTGTAAGGTCAACTTGATAAACTCAATCCATTTACCAACAGACAACTTGGAGCGAAAGGCAACGGTGCCATTGGTGTCACCGAAAGTTTTATAACAATCTTTGCAAAAATATCTCTGTCTGCTGTTTCTTGTTCCGTTCTTTATAACCTTAACTGAACCACAATGAGGGCATACAACAGCATCCAAATCTTTATTGTTGCTGTAACTTCTATGTTCTCTGCAACACTGCAAGAAGACCTTTTCTTCCTTTGTCAGTTCAGGTTTTGCACTTCTTCTTGTTTGCAAAGCGGTCACTAACTCTTGGATTTGCTCGTCAGTTAAGTCAGCAACAGCAATTTGTTTCTGTATATCATTGAAATTGGAATTGAAATCAGCCATAACATGTCCCCCTACAAAAATTGTTTTTGTAAGGGAACATAGTTATTTCTGTGGGTGCTAGATCCATTTATGCATAAATATCTTTAGAAGTGTATAATTTTTTCTCACCAATACTTATCTCGGACAGAGACAAAGAAATAAAAAAAGAGCCCGGGGAAACGAATTTCCTCGGACTCTTTTGTGAGTCATTATTTAGGGTCAATGTGCTGGTTTGCGGGGGGATGAGCACACGATTACTTGCCCAGCTGCTTGGCAATCTCCTCAGCAAAGTTCTCCTGCTTCTTCTCGATGCCCTCGCCCTTCTCAAAGCGGACGGCATTCTTGAAGGTGATGCTGCCGCCCAGGGACTTGGCGGCGGAGGCAATATACTGCTCCACAGTCATGGAGCCGTCCTTCACGAAGTCCTGCTGCAGCAGGCAGTTCTCCTTGTAGAACTTACCCAGCTTGCCGGTAACAATGCCCTCCTTCACCTTCTCGGGCTTGGAAGCCATCTTGGGATCGTTCTCCATCTGGACCAGCAGGATCTTCTTCTCCTCGTCCAGAGTAGCCTGGTCCACCTGGCTCTTGTCCCAGAAACGGGGATTCAGAGCGGCGATCTGCATGGCCACGTCCTTGCCCACGGCCTCCACCTTATCAGCGGACAGGTCGCTCTCCAGGTTCACCAGCACGCCAATCTTTCCGCCAGCATGGACATAGGGCACGGAGATGCCATCGGTGAAGAAGGTGAAACGGCGAACCTTGATGTTCTCGCCGATGACCAGCACCATCTCCTGCTGCTCCTCCTGCACGGTACGGCCATTGCCGTAGGGCAGAGCCATCAGGGCGTCCAGGTCGGCGGGCTTGTTGGCGGCCACAACAGCGGTCACGCCCTTAACAAAGTCCACAAACTTCTCGTTCTTGCCCACGAAGTCGGTCTCGGCGTTGACCTCGACCACTACGCCCACGCCGTCCACCACGGCGGCATAGGCCATACCCTCGGCGGCGATGCGGCCGGCCTTCTTCTGAGAAGCGGCCAGGCCCTTCTCCCGCAGGATCTCAACGGCCTTATCCATGTTGCCCTCGGCCTCGATGAGGGCCTTCTTGCAGTCCATCATGCCCACGCCGGTCATCTCGCGCAGGGTCTGTACGTCTTTCGCAGTGATTGCCATGATCACATTACCTCCATTATAAAAATCAAAAGAAAGCGCCCGCCCGCGCGGGCGGGCGCTTCAAAACATCCGTTCAGATTACTCGGCGGCGGGCTCGGCGTCCTTCTCAGCGGAAGCCTCAGCGGCGTCCTGACCCTGCTTGCCCTCCTGGATGGCGTTGGCCATCACGCCGGAGATCAGCTTGATGGCGCGGATGGCGTCATCGTTGCCGGGGATCACATAGTCGATCTCATCGGGGTCGCAGTTGGTGTCCACGATGGCCACGATGGGAATGTGCAGCTTGCGGGCCTCGTTGATGGCGTTGCGCTCCTTGCGAGGATCAACCACAAACAGCGCGCCAGGGAGCTTCTTCATCTCCACAACGCCGCCCAGGTACTTCTCCAGCTTGGCGATCTCGCCCAGGTGCTTCATGACTTCCTTCTTGGGCAGCATGTCGAAGGTGCCATCCTCCTGCATCTTCTTCAGCTGGTTCAGACGCTCTACACGGCCACGCATGGTCTTGAAATTGGTGAGCATACCGCCCAGCCAGCGGGCGTTCACATAGTACATGCCCACGCGCTCGGCCTCTTCCTTGATGGCCTCCTGAGCCTGCTTCTTGGTGCCCACGAACAGCAGGGTCTGGCCGGACTCGCCCAGAGAGCGGACGAAGTTGTAGGCCTCCTCCAGCTTCTTCACGGTCTTCTGCAGGTCGATGATATAGATGCCGTTGCGCTCGGTGTAGATATAGGTGGCCATCTTGGGGTTCCAGCGGCGGGTCTGGTGACCAAAGTGGACGCCCGCCTCGAGAAGCTGCTTCATAGATACGACTGCCATAGTAAAGTTCCTCCTTTATTTGTTGATTCCTCCATCCGGTTCATCCGGAGCCGGCCAACCACTGTTTCCAGGAGCACCTGGCCCCCCGTCCACGGATGTGCGTAATCACATGCCCAGATATAATATCACAGTCTTTCCCATTTTGCAAGATTTTTTTGCTCACAGCCCGAAAAAACGGGGCGGGAACCCATCTCCCGCCCCGCCGGACCCTTATTGGCCGTTCATCTGGGCACTCATGGCCTGGTCGAAGTGCTCGTTGATCTGCTTGGTAAACTCCAGCGCGGCGTTATAGCCCATCTTCTTGTGGCGGTTATTCATGGCGGCCACCTCAATGATTACCGCCAGATTCCGCCCCGGCTTCACCGGCACAGTGAGGGAGGGCACCTGCACATCCAGAATGGTGGTATACAGGTTCTCCAGGCCCAGCCGGTCGTACATGGCCCCGTCCTTCCACTGCTCCAGGTTGATGACCATGTCGATCTCCGCTTCCTCCTTGACGGCGCTCATACCAAACAGGCGGCGCACGTCGATGACGCCGATGCCCCGCAGCTCGATATAGTGGCGGATCAGCTCGGGGGCGGTGCCCACCAGTCCCCGGGTGACGGTCTGCTTGATCTCCACCGCGTCGTCGGCGATCAGCCGGTGGCCCCGCTTGACCAGCTCAATGGCGGTCTCGCTCTTCCCTACCCCAGACTCGCCCAGCAGCAGCACACCCTCGCCGTACACCTCCACCAGCACGCCGTGGCGGGTGATCCGGGGCGCCAGATAGGATTTCAGGGAGGCGATGATGGTGCTCATCAGCACGCTGGTGGTATCCTGGCTGCGAAGCACGGTGCGGTCGTATTTTTCCGCCATCTCCATGCACTCCGGGAAGGGCTCGATCCCTCTGGATATAATGAGGGCCGGGATATCCTGGCTCAGCAGGCGTTCAAAGCGCTCCCGCCGCTGATCCGGCGTCAGTCCGTCCAGATAAGTGGCCTCCACCCTGCCGATCACCTGGAGCCGTCTGGGATCAAAGTAATCGAAAAAGCCGGTCAGCTGCAGGCCGGGCCGGTTCACGTCCTCCGTACGGATGGGAAGATCCTCATATCCCTCGCCGCCCCGCAGCACCTCCAGATGAAACTTCTTGATCACTTCCCCCAGTTTGACACTATATAAACTCTCCATCGCCGCTTCCTCCTTTTCTGAAGTAGGTTTTCCTGGGTGCATTATATCATTCCTCTCTCACAGAATGCAACCGCTGTGGGGCGCCATTTGTTCTACAATTGTAGTTGACATTTTTGTTCTATCATTGTAGAATAAAGCAAAAGGAGGTGTTTTTCATGAGCAGTATGCGCCGATTGCCCGACGCCGAGCTGGAGGTCATGCAGGCCCTGTGGCGGTGTACGCCTCCGGCGTCCCGCATGGATGTGGCCGCCGCCCTGCCTCCGGACCGCCCCATGGCGGCCACTACCCTGCTGACGGTGCTCACCCGGCTGGGGGAAAAGGGCTTTCTCCGCATAGACAAGGAGGGCCGCAGAAGTCTCTATACCCCGCTTGTCTCTCAGGCCGACTATCTGGCCGCCCAGAGCCGCACCTTTTTGCAGAAGGTATGCGGCGGCAGTCTGCCCGCCTTTGCCGCCGCCCTGTGCGACAGCGGCCTAACCCAGGAGGAGCTGGATCAGCTGCGGGATTTGCTGGAAAGGGATGCACTATGAGCCCAGAAATGACTTACCGCCTGATTCTGGCTCTAGTAATGGGCCTTCTCTTTACCGAACTCCTTTACTGGAAACGCCCCAGGCCCGTCACCGCCTTTTCCGGTAAAGAAAAACACCGGTACACCCCCTATTTCGCCTACTGGCTCCTGCCCGGCTTTCTCTTTCTGATCGTCTGTTTCCTGCCCCTGATGCTGCCCCGGGGCGGCGGGAGCAGCTTGCTGGGGCTCTTGTTTCAGACCTTTCTCCACCTGGCCCTGTACAACAGCTTGCTGCTCCTGCTCCTTCCTTTGCTCCGGCGGTTCCTTCAGCCCCAGACATGCGTGGTACTGTGGCTGCTGCCCAACTATCTCTACCTCTGTATGAGCTCAGAAAATTTCCAGCTTGACCGGCCCCTGCTGATCCTCCGCCTGCCTGCCGCGGCTATCCGCATCGGCTGCTGGGTGTGGGCAGCCGGTTTCGCGGTGGTGCTGGGCTGGAAAATCTTCTCCCACCTGCGGTTCCGCCACCGCATCCTGAAGGATGCCCTGGCAGCCGCCGATCCCTCCACCGCCAGGCTGTGGGAGGAGCTGAGGCAGTGGGCGGGATACTCCAGCAAACGGCTGCCCCTGCTGGTCTCTCCCGCTGTGTCCACTCCCCTGTCCATCGGCCTGTTCCCCTCCACCATCCGGGTAGTGCTCCCCCAGCGGGACTACACACAAAGGGAGCTGGACCTGATCCTCCGCCATGAGCTGGTCCATATCGGCCGGGGAGACAGTACGGCCAAGTTTTTTCTTACCTTCTGTACCGCCCTGTGCTGGTTCAATCCGTTGATGTGGGCCGCTATGAAGCAGGGGTCGGAGGACCTGGAATTGAGCTGTGACCAGGAGGTGCTGGACGGGAGCGACGAGGAGGGACGGCGGGAATATGCCCGGCTGCTGCTGCGCACCACCGGAGAGCAGGCCGGCTTCACCACCTGCCTGTCCGCCTCCGCAGCTTCCCTGCGCCGCCGCCTCCAGCGGGTTCTCCATCCCGTTCGCCGTTTCATCTGCGGCATTTCGGCGGGGCTGGCTGCTTTCGGCCTGGTCATGACCTTTGGATGGGCCACTCTGGCCTATGACATCACCGGACAGGAGGTCTTTTTCCCCGGCGACACCAGAGAACACTGGAGCATCTCCAGCATCGGTCTGACGGACGCAGGCAACTGCCAGGCCACCGATCCGGAGGCTCTGATGGACTATCTGGCGGGGTTGGAGCTGGAGTGCTTGGCTGGGCAGTATACCTTCCCCCGGCAGGAACGGGAGCTATCGATATTCCTCTCCGGCCCCGATGGGGTCCGTTTCCTGTCCATCCGGGACGATGTCGCCCAGTCGTTCCCGCTGGGTACCGCCTCCTATGAGGGGGGAAACCGTTATCTGGTGGCCGGCGGGGTAAACTGGACCTATATAGAAAGCCTGCTCAATCCGGAATGAGCGGGAAATACCTCTGAAATTTTGAAAAAAATGCTTGCAATTTTCGCCGGGTTCTGCTATTATATCATTCGATGCTTTATGAAAAGCGTATCCTGACGAGCGAGGAGGTATAAGCGAATGGCCAAATGTGAGTTCTGCGACAAGGGCGTTGTGTTCGGTATTCAGGTTTCCCACTCTCACCGCCGCACCAACCGTCCCTGGAAGCCCAATGTGAAGCGCGTCAAGGCGATTGTCAACGGCACGCCCAAGCACGTCTATGTGTGCACCAGATGCCTCCGTTCGGGTAAGGTCACCCGCGCTATGTAATGCATAGATCGGAAAGAGGTCAGCCTTGCGGCTGACCTCTTTTGTTTTTTCTCTAAGAAATACTTACCTGGCTGTCCAGGGGAACGATACAGACATAGGTGCGCCCGGTTCCGAAGGTAATGGGGTCGCCCTCCAGATCGGTGTAAAAAAGCTGCCCGTCGGGATAATCCTTGCTCCAGAGCAGGTCGATGGCTTGCCCGCCGCAGGCAAAGTAGCCGGTGCCGCCGCTGGACAGATCCACCGTTATGTGGCCCAGACTGTCCCCGGTATTCCGGATGGATGTTTTCAGCACCACCACATTGGTCACCCCCACCTGCTCGCCGGTGTCCCCGTCTATGTAGGCCTCTCCGTACTCCTCAATCAGATAAAGCCCGCTCTGGGGGTCATATTGAAACTCTCCGGTCTTATAGTGGGAAAAAGGCACCTGCAGATGGTCCGCGGAAAAACCGCCGGAGGGGGTCCCATCCTCTGTAAAGTCCATCTCATAGACATAGTCTTCCTTGTGCTCCTGCCGCAGGTTGGTGTAGCCGGCAAACCGTTGGATAATGGCCTCCCCGGTGGTGACCACGGTATGCTCCAGGCTGTAGCTCTTTTTTCGTTCCGGGTCCCGCCACATCAGGTTTCCGTTTTCCTGATTGCTCAGGTAAGGGCCCCGCACTCCATCCAGAGCGGCCACCCCCCACTGGCTGATCCTGGTGTAGGCGTCCTCACTGCCGCCGGCGTGAATGAATATGGCGTCATGCCCCAGGGCAAGCTCCAGATAGTAGGGCCGGGCGGAGCGGATGGAGCCAATCTTCCCTACCCCCTCCACAGACTGATAGACTGCCAGCATCCGGGTGATCCCACCCTCCGCCGGCACCTCATAGATGATATCGGCCTGGGACTGCCCCATCTGAGGCAGGGCCTCTTTCAGATTGTTGAGCATGATGGCCACCGGGCGGCGGTTCAGCCACTCCTCCCCGATGGGCAGGCCGCTGAGGGGACTTACCGGCCCGTCATAGGGCGTGGGACTGGGCTCCGCCGTCACTTCCACCACAGGAGTCGGCGTGGGGGAGACCGTCTCCTCCGGCAGGTCTTCTCCCCCGCTGCAGGCGGGCAGCAGTCCCAGCAGAAGCAGCAGTGGAACCAACCGTTTTTTGCTCATGGAAAACCCTCCATTCTAGTCCCTTTTTTCTATGATACCCTACCCGTCCCGCCCCGTCAAGGGCGGGAAAATCCCCTTGTTATTTCCTGCCTTTTTCGATATAATAATGATTACTATAACCAACAGTCCCCCTGGAAAGGAGCAGTCCTATGCCCCGTTACGGTTTCATCCACGATAAGCTGGAAATCAAGTTTCTGATTCTCTACCTCATGGCCCGGGTCGCCACCCCTGTGGATTTTCCCACCCTCACCGACCTGACCATGTGCGACGACGGCGTGGACTATTTTGAGTTTGCCGAAGCGGTGGCCGAGCTGGTGGAGTCCGGGCATCTGACGCTGGAGAACGACCGTTACGCCATTACGGACAAGGGCCGGGAGAACGGCGCCGCCTGCGAGAGCAGCCTGCCCTACTCGGTGAAGCAGAAATGCACCGCCAACCTCTCCAAGGTCAACGGCGTCCTCCGCCGCAACGCCCAGGTCCGCGCCGAGATCCTGGACCGTCCGGAGGGCGGGCTGACGCTGCGGCTGATCCTGGACGACGACGCGGGCAACCTGTTTACGCTGGAGCTGCTGTGCGGCTCCCAGGAGCAGGCCGACCGGCTGGCCGCCCACTTCAAGGAGCGCCCGGAGCACATCTACCACCGGGTGCTGGAAGCTCTGCTGGAAGAACCGGAATAAGATAGAGGAAAAGAGGCGTCCGGCCGTGCCGGACGCCTCTTTTTTCAGTCATCCATATCGAAGGGCGGCAGATCTCTGCTCTGGGGGATGGCGTCCCCTTCAAACTCCAGCTCGTCGGGGACGGGCTCGGAGACCGCAGGCGCCATATCCTGCTTGAACTGCATCTCCTGCCACTGTTCCTTGGTGATGAGCACCTGCCGGGGCTTGGAGCCCTCAAAGGGACCCACCACTCCCTTCTCCTCCATCTGGTCCACCAGACGGGCGGCCCGGGAGTAGCCCAGCTTCAGGCGGCGCTGAAGCATGGAAACCGAGGCCATGCCGGTCTCCACCACCACCTCGATGGCGGAGGGAAGCAGCTCGTCGTAGTCGTCTCCCACATCCTCGGGGGCGGAGCCGCCCACACCCTTGCTCCCCTTCTCCTTCTCGGCAGCATGCTGCTCGATGTCGTGGATGATCTCCTGGTCATACTGGGCGGTGCCGCTGTTCTGCTTGATGAAGCCCACCACGGCGGCCACCTCCTCGTCGGAGATCAGGCAGCCCTGGACCCGCTGGGGCTTGCCGGTTCCCAGGGGAAAGTAGAGCATGTCGCCCCGGCCCACCAGCTTTTCCGCGCCGGTGGTGTCCAGAATGATGCGGGATTCCAGAGAGGAGGCCACCGCAAAGGCGATGCGGCTGGGGATGTTGGCCTTCATCAGGCCGGTGATCACGTCGGCGGAGGGCCGCTGGGTGGCGATGATCAGGTGCATCCCGGCGGCACGGCCCATCTGGGCCACCCGGCAGATGGATTCCTCCACCTCCTTGGCGGCCACCAGCATCAGGTCGGCCAGCTCGTCGATCACCACCACAATCTGGGGCATCTTCTCCATGCCCTCGGTCTTGGCGGCGTGGGCGTTATAGCTGGCCAGGTCCCGCACCCCTACCTCGGAAAAGGCCCGATAACGCTTCATCATCTCCACCACCGCCCACTGGAGGGCTCCGGCCGCCTTTTTGGGGTCGGTGACCACCGGGATCAGCAGGTGGGGAATGCCGTTATAGATGCCCAGCTCCACCATTTTGGGGTCCACCATGATCAGGCGGACCTCCTCCGGAGTGGCCTTGTACAGCAGGGAGATGATCAGGGAGTTGGTACACACCGACTTACCGGAGCCGGTGGTACCGGCGATGAGCAGATGGGGCAGCTTGGCAATGTTGCCCACAATGTTTTTGTTTCCAATATCCCTGCCCACGGCAAAGGACACCTTGGAGGGGTTGTCCCGGAACTCCCGGGAGTCGATTACATCGTGAATGTGGACCGGCGAGACCAGCTTGTTGGGTACCTCAATGCCCACCATGGAGATCTTGTCCGGAATGGGGGCAATGCGCACGCCGGTGGCGCCCAGCGCCAGGGCGATGTCGTCGGACAGGTTGGTCAGCTTGTTCAGCCGCACGCCCTGGTCCAGCTCCACTTCGTACCGGGTCACCGACGGCCCCCGGGTCACGTTGGCGATACTGGCGTCAATACCAAAGGAGCGGATGGTGTCGGACAGACGGGCCTGATTGGCCCTCAGCTCCCCTGCCACATCGGCCTCGGAGGCGCCGTCCCCCTCTGTCAGCAGGGACACGGGGGGATAGTGATAGGCCGGAGCCGGCCCCTCCTCCAGATTGCGGGCAATATCCTGGGCCACCTCCGCAGCCGCCTGGGCCGCCTCCTCCCGCTTGCTCTTGGGGGCGGCGGGCACCGCAGGCTCCCGCTGGATCTCCGGCATGACAGGCGCGGGCCGGACCGGCTCGGCTACGGGGATCACAGGCGGGAGATCCTCCTCCACCGGTTCAGGCGCAGACTGGAACATCGGCTCCTCCCGGACCAGCTCCTCCTGAACCGGCTCCTCCGGCACAGGCTGGGGCTTCTCCACGGCCTTCTCCGTCACACCGGCCAGCACCTGGTCGGGAGCGGGCACCGCCGACTTGCGGTTGAAAAAGTGCTCCTTCTTCTCCACCGGCTTGGACTCCGTCCGCTTGCCCACCAGGGGGCCGTCGTCCACCGGAATGTCGATCTGGGGAGACTCCTGCCGCTTGGCCGCCGGGGCCGGCCTGGTTTCCTGCGGGGGGCTCTTCCGCCGCTCCCGGGGACGGGGCTCGGGCAGCTCCTCCTCCTCGTACTCCACCCGGGGACGGGAACGCAGCTGATCCACCAGCTCCACCGGCGAGACATGGAAGGCCACCATCAGCATGATGGCGGCAATGAGCACTATGATGACCCCCGCGCCGATCTTACTGAACACCGCCGTCAGAGACAAGGCCACCAGGCCGCTGACCACGCCGCCGCTCCGCATCTCCTCCCCCTGGGTCCACAGGGTCTTGACCAGCTCCAGGTTCCACACATAGGGCCCCTTGGCCAGAAGCAGATGGAACAGGCAGCCGAACAGCACCGGCGTAAGCAGGGCGCAGCACACCCGAAAGCGCACCGGGCGGCCCCGGTGGAACAGCAAAATGCCGCTGGCTACCAGCAGCATGGGGGGCAGCAGCCAATATCCATAGCCGATAAAGCCCTTGACCAGGGCGCAGAAAACGTCAATAAAGATAGCCTGAACATGGAAATAGCCGAAGGCGGAAAAGATGGCCAACAGCAGACAGACCACCGCCCCCACCTCCCGGCGGACCGGTCTTGGCGCGGGTTTCTTCCGGCTGCCGGAGGAACGGGCAGAGGAGGCGGAACGGCTCTTTGCGGGAGCCACCCGCTTCCCCCCAGTGGTTTTCTTTCGTGCTGTGGCCAACTCAATCAGATCCTTTCCAGGGTGTTTCTAACAGGTACATGGGGCGTGGGATTACAAGAGGAACGTCTTGATCACACCGGCAATCAGGCTGCCCAGGCCCACCGCCCAGCAATAATAGGCGAACTTGCCGAACTTGCCCTTGTCGGCCAGGCTCTTTACCAGGCGGATGGCAAAATAGCCCACCACCGCAGCAACCGCCACGCCCACCAGATACATGGGCAGCTCCTCCATGGGGAAGCCAGCCTCCACCGCGTCCTTGATCTCCAGCACATTGGCTCCCAGGATGGCGGGCAGGGACAGCAGGAAGGAAAAGCGCACGGCAAACGCACGGTCAAACCCCCGCAGCATACCCACGGAAATGGTGGTACCGGAGCGGGACAGACCGGGAATCACCGCCAGCGCCTGGCCGCAGCCCACGATCAGGGCATCAGCTACTGTGGCATTCCGGGCGGTCTTGTGGCCCTTGGCCAGCCGGTCAGAGAAGAACAGGATGAAGCCGGTGACTATCAGCGCGCAGGAAACCATGATGGAGTTGGAAAACAGCTGGTTGATCGCGTCCTGCAGCAGCACCATGACAAACAGCGGCAGGGTGGCAATGATGATAAGCATAACCATCCGCCGGGCGGGCGGAGGGGTCACGCCGGTATCCTTCCGGCCAGCCAGCGCCGCAATCCCCAGGAAGAATTCCCGGATCATGTCCGCAATGTCCCGCCAATAGACCACGCACACCGAAATCAGCGTGCCGAAGTGGAGCTGGACGGTAAAAAACATGTACTTCTCTTCCATGTTCTCCATACCGAAAAAGGTCTGGAACAGGGCCAGATGGCCGGAACTGGAGATGGGCAGGAATTCCGCCACACCCTGGATGATTCCCATAAGAATGGACAAAAGATAGGTCAATGCGATCCCTCCATGAGCGTACTTTTGGACATACGTATTTATATTACCACAGCCAGCGGAATATTTCCATCCTTTTCTTTTATGTCAACGGAACCAGCGGTTTTCCGACCCGTTACTTGACACCTTACCCGGTTCCGGTATAATGAAGGTTACCATTCTTATTTTGCTGTAAGGAGGCCGTCAGATTGGCAAAGGCACCTGCTGAAAAGACCAAGGTGGTGGTCAAGACCTCCACCCGTATGTCCAAAAAAGGACCCCTTACCCCGGATATACTGCGGAAAATTGACGCCTATTGGCGGGCGGCCAATTACCTGGCCGCCGGCCAGCTCTACCTGCAGGACAACCCCCTGCTCCGCCATCCGCTGTGTCCCGCGGACGTGAAGCCCACGCCGGTGGGACACTGGGGCACCGTGCCGGGACAGAACTTTATCTACACCCACCTCAACCGAGTGATCACCAAGTACGACCTGAACATGATCTACGTGTGCGGGCCCGGCCACGGCGGCAGCGCGGTGGTGGCCCAGGCCTACCTGGAAGGGGCCTACAGCGAGTTTTACCCCAACGTCAGCCAGGATGAGGAGGGTATGCGCAAGCTGTTCCGCCAGTTCTCCTTCCCCGGCGGCATCGGCAGCCACTGCGCCCCCAACATCCCCGGCTCCATCAACGAGGGGGGCGAGCTGGGGTACTCCCTGGCCCATGCCTTTGGCGCAGTGATGGACAACCCTACCCTCATCGCCGCCTGCGTGGTGGGGGACGGCGAGGCGGAAACCGCCCCCCTGGCCACCGCCTGGCACTCCAACAAGTTTCTCAATCCGGTGGACGACGGCGCGGTGCTGCCCATTCTCCATCTGAACGGCTACAAAAACGGCACCCCCTCCCTGTTCGCCCGGATCACCACCGAGGAGGTGGAGGAGTTCTTCCGGGGCTGCGGCTGGACTCCCCGCTTTGTGGAGGGGGACGACCCCGCCCAGATGCACCAGAAGATGGCCGCCGCCCTGGACTGGGCGGTGCGGGAGATCCTGCGCATCCAGCAGGGCGCCCGGGAGCTGGGCGAAAGTGAGCGGCCCCGCTGGCCCATGGTGGTGTTCCGCTCCCCCAAGGGCTGGACCGGTCCGCTCCAGCCCGACGGCACCTGCCGGGTCCACCAGCTTCCGCTGGCGGTCAACGAGTGGCATCCGGAGCACCTGACCCAGCTGGAGGACTGGCTGCGCAGCTACCACCCGGAAGATCTGTTCGACGCCTCCGGCGCCCCCGTCCCCGCCCTGCGGGCCCTGGCCCCCCAGGGAGAGCGGCGGATGGCCGCCAACCCCCACGCCAACGGCGGAATGTTTCTCCGGGACCTGCGCACCCCCAACTTCGCCAAATACGCGGTGGAGGTGCCCGCCCCCGGCGCCGTGGAGGCGGAGGACATGGCAGAGCTGGCCAACTATATCCGGGATCTGCTCAAGCTCAATCAAAAAGCCAAAAATTTCCGGCTGTTTATTCCGGACGAGGCCATGAGCAACAAGCTGAAGGCTGTCTTTGAGGTGACCGGCCGCCGCTGGAACGCCGGCACGCTGCCCACCGACGAGGCCCTCTCCCCCGACGGGCGGATCATGGACGGCATGCTCTCAGAGCACATGTGTCAGGGCTGGCTGGAGGGCTATCTGCTCACCGGACGGCACGGCGTTCTCAACAGCTATGAGGCCTTTATCCGCATCGTGGACTCCATGGTAAGCCAGCATGCCAAATGGCTGAAGGTGGCGGGCCAGCTCCCCTGGCGGCAGGACATCGCCTCCCTCAACTATGTGCTCTCCTCCAACGTGTGGCAGCAGGATCAGAACGGCTTCACCCACCAGGACCCCGGCTTTTTGGACCATGTGGCCAACAAGAAGGCAGACGTGGTACGGCTCTACCTCCCCCCCGACACCAACTGCCTGCTCTCCTGCTTCGACCACTGCATCAAGAGCCGGGACTATATCAATGTGATGGTCACCTCCAAACACCCCCGGCCCCAGTGGCTCACCATGGACGAGGCCATCAAGCACTGCACTCACGGCATTGGCATCTGGCAGTGGGCCTCCAACGACCAGGGGGCGGAGCCCGACGCGGTGCTGGCCTGCTGCGGCGAGACTCCCACCCTGGAGACCCTTGCCGCCGTCACCATCCTCCGCCGCTACCTGCCCGAGCTGAAGGTGCGGGTGATCAACGTGGTGGACCTGATGAAGCTCCAGCCCCACACCGAGCACCCCCACGGCCTTACCGACGAGGACTACGACGTGCTCTTCACCCGGGACAAGCCCATCATCTTCGCCTTCCACGGCTACCCCTCCCTGGTCCACGAGCTGACCTACCGCCGCCGGAACAAGAACCTTCACGTCCGGGGCTACAAGGAGGAGGGCACCATCACCACCCCCTTTGATATGAGAGTTCAGAACTCCATCGACCGGTTCGACCTGGTGATCGACACCGTCAAGCGGCTGCCCCAGCTGGGCAACCGGGGGGCCTTCCTCATCCAGCTGATGAAGGACAAGCTGGTGGAGCACAGCCAGTATATCACTTCCCATGGCTGTGACCTGCCGGAGATCCGGGACTGGAAGTGGAACGACGGAGCAGGCATTTAACCGCAAAAGGATGCCCGCCGCGGCTGCGGCGGGCATCCTTTTTATTTAAATCAATCCCAATGTACGGAACAAATACAGCCAAATGGTAAGGGTAAAGGCGCTGAAGAGGGTGGTGAGCATGACGGTGCTGGAGGTCAGGGTCCCCTCATGCCCCATACTCCTGGCCATGACAAAGCAGCTTACCGTGGTGGGGCTGCCCAGCATGGCCAGGGCCGCCACCAGTTTGTCATTCCGGGCGCCCATGGCGATGACAATGGGCAGGAACACCGCCACAAACACCACCAGCTTGAGCACCGTCGCCGTCACCGCCGGCTTCCAGCCGCCCAGGGCCTTTTTCCAGTCGAAGGAGGCCCCCAGCGCCATCAGCCCCAGGGGGGTGGCGGTAGCGGACACGCTGCTCACCGTTTTCTGCAGGATGAAGGGGAATGGTATCCGCAGCAGAGCCCACACCATGCCGATCACCACACCCAGGATGATGGGATTGGTCACAATGCCCTTCAGCGCCTTTTTCAGCGCCCCCCGGTCCACCCCCTTCTGCTTGGAGCTGGCAAGGGAGAGCGCCACCACCGCCGCCACGTTGTACAGCGGCACGGCCCCGATGATCACCAGGCTGGCCGCTCCGGCGTTGCCGTAGATGTTTTCCAGAAAGGCCGCACCCAGCAAGGCGATGCTGCTGCGGTAGCTGACCTGAATAAACTCACCGCCCAGAGACCGGTTCTTGAGGACCCTGCTCACCGCTGCAGCGATAAAAACGCTCAGCAAGGTCGCAAAGAAACAGAACAGCACAAAGGGCAGATCCCACACCGCGAAAAAGTCCGACTCCACCAGATCCTTGAAGAGCATGACGGGCAACCCCACTTTGAACACAAAGCTGTTGAGCTTGTCCGCCAGCTGCTGGTCCAGAAAGCCAATTCGCCGCAAAAAAACGCCCAGCACCATCAAAAGGAAAATGGGCACTGTGGCATTCAGGCAATAGATCAGATTGTCCAACACACACCGTCGCCTCCTGACATTTTTTACATTATACCCGCTCGTTTTCGCCATTGCAAGAGCGCCGGGGCGTCTGTTTTTCCGCCTGCCCGCATATGCTGATCAGACGGGAGGTGCTGCGTATATGAAGTGTCGGGTCTCGGAGCTGCGGTACAAGGAAATTATCGACGTGGCCGACGGCTGCCGCTACGGCTTTGTGGGGGATGCGGAGGTGGACCTGGAGACCGGAGAGGTTACCCAGCTCATCGTGCCCGGCCGCCTGCGGCTGTTCGGCCTGCTGGGCCGGTGGGAGGACGCGGTCTTTCCCTGGTCCTCCGTGCGGCGCATCGGCGCCGACACCATTCTGGTGGACCGGGGCCTTCCCCGCCAGGACCGCCGGAGGGACTGAGGCCAATTTCAGCGGTTCCTCCATTGTGTAAACCATACTTTCGTGCTATACTGTATCATCGTTGTTCAAACTCAGAATTCCGGGAGGAACGCACATGTGTGGTATCGTTGGATTTGTAGGCCGGGAGGAGGCCGCCCCCATCCTGCTGGACGGCCTTTCCCGGCTGGAATATCGAGGGTATGATTCCGCCGGCATCGCGGTATATAACCGGGAAAAGGGCCTTCAGGTGGAGAAGGCCAAGGGCAGGCTGCAGGTGCTCTGCGACCTGGTACAGGGCGGCAGCACCGTCCACGGCACCCTGGGCCTGGGCCACACCCGCTGGGCCACCCACGGGGAGCCCTCGGACGTCAACTCCCACCCTCAGGTCAGCCAGGGCGGGCGGTTTGCCGTGGTCCACAACGGCATTATCGAAAACTATGTGGCCCTGCGGGAATTCCTCCAGTCAGAGGGGATACGCTTCGCCTCCCAGACCGACACGGAGGTGGTGGCCCAGCTGCTGGAATACTACTATGACGGCGACCTGCTGGAGGCGGTGGTCAAGACCCTCTCCCGCATCCAGGGCGCCTACGCCCTGGGGATCCTGTGCGCCGACTGCCCCGACCGGCTCATCGCCGTGCGCAAGGACTCCCCCCTGATCCTGGGCTTCGGACAGGGGGCCCACTTCCTGGCCAGCGACGTCACCGCCCTCATCAAGTACACCAGAGAGGTGTGCTACCTGGACGACGGGGAGATCGCCGAGCTCACCCCCGACCACCTGTGGGTATACGACTCCTACCTCCGCCCGGTGGAGAAGGAGCACCATCACGTGGACTGGGAGATCTCCGCCGCCGAAAAGGGCGGGTACGAGCACTTCATGGCCAAGGAGATCATGGAGCAGCCCGAGGCCATCCGCAAGACCATCTCCCCCCGGATCCAAAACGGCAGAGTGGTGCTGGACGACCTGGCCCTCACCGCCCGGGACGTGGCCGAGATGGACAAGCTGTGCGTCATCGCCTGCGGCTCCTCCTACCACGTGGGCATGAACGCCAAATATATTCTGGAAAAGCTGCTGCGCAAGCCGGTGGAGGTGACCCTGGCCTCGGAATTCCGATACTGCGACCCCATCGTGACCGGGCACACCCTTGCCCTGGTCATCAGCCAGTCCGGCGAGACCATCGACACCCTGGCCGCCATGCGGGAGGCCAAGCGGCTGGGGGCCAAGGTGCTCTCCATCGTCAACGTGGTGGGCTCCACCATCGCCCGGGAGAGCGACGGGGTGCTCTACACCTGGGCCGGGCCGGAGATCGCCGTGGCCACCACCAAGGCCTACTCCACCCAGCTGGCGGTGATCTACCTCATCGGCCTGTACTGCGCCCAGCTGCTGGGCTCCATCCCCTGGGATGCGTACGACGGGATCCTGTCCGAACTCCAGGCCATCCCCGACAAGATGGAGGAAATTCTGGAAAACCGCAGCGACATCCAGTATTTCGCTTCCATCTACTTCAACCACCCCTCCATGTTCTTCATCGGCCGCAACCTGGACTACGCTGTGGGGCTGGAGGGCTCCCTGAAGCTGAAGGAGATCTCCTATATCCACTCGGAGGCCTACGCCGCCGGAGAGCTCAAGCACGGCACCATCTCCCTCATCGAGCCGGGCACCCTGGTGGTGGCTCTGGCGGGGTACGGCGCCCTGTTTGAAAAGACCATGAGCAACGTGGTGGAGGTCAAGAGCCGGGGGGCCGACGTGCTGGGTCTCACCACCCAAAGCCGGGCGGCCGAGATGGCCAAGACCGCCGACCATGTCATCTCCGTCCCCGACACCCATCCCCTGCTGCTCCCCTCCCTGGAGGTGGTGCCCATGCAGCTGCTGGCCTATTATGTGGCCCTCCAGCGGGGCTGCGACATTGACAAGCCCCGGAACCTGGCCAAGTCCGTCACCGTGGAATAAGGAGGATTTTTTTGAAAAAGCTGACCGCTCTGATCCTGACCCTGGTACTGGCCCTCTCCCTGGCCGCCTGCGGGCCCAGCCAGGACGCGGCCGACGTGGTGCGCTACGGCATGTCCAACGCCTGGGACACCCTGATGCCCTACAACAGCCCGTCGGGGAGCAATTACACCCGCATTGTGTGCGACAAGATCTATGACCGGCTGGCCTACGTCCACGCCGACGGCTCCCTGGACCCCCGGGGAGCCGCCTCCTGGGAGAGCGCCGATAACGGCATGGCGGTGGTGTTCCATCTGGACGAAAACGCCGCCTTCCACGACGGCACCCCCGTAACGGCGGAACATTGGGCGGACACCATCGCCCTGATGACCAACCCGGACTGCCCCACCCTGGCCCGGTCGGTATTCAACGTGCTGGCGGGCACCGACGAAAACGGCGCTGCCGTCGAGGGGGAGACCCTGGGCGCCGAAGCCATAGACCAGCACACCCTGAAGCTCACCTTCAAATCGCCCACCGCCCCGGAGGACTTCCTTCTGGACCGCAACCGGGAGTTCTACGTGCTGCCCACCCATCTGCTGGAGGGGGTTGACCCGGCGGAGGTTATGGCTCTGGAGCTGTGGGAGGCGCCCATCGGCTCCGGTCCCCTCAAATTTGTGGAGGAGATCCCCGGCAGCCAGCTCACCCTCCAGGCCAACCCCGACTACCAGCTGGGGCGGCCCGGTTTTGACAAGCTGGTCATTACCGTGATGGACAAGTCCAACCTGCTCCCCTCCCTGATGGCGGGAGACCTGGACTATTACGCCTTCGGCGGCAACCTGGCGGCGGATGACCGGCAGACCGCCGAGGACGGCGGCATCGAAGTGCTGGAGGGCACGGTGCCCAACAGCTTTTACGAGCTGATGCTCAACAACGAGACCATCAGCAGCTCCGCCACCCGCCGGGCCATTGACCTGGCCCTGGACAAGGAGGCCCTGTGTCTCCACACCGCCCAGGGCCTGGGCGAACCCACCGCCACCGACCTGACCCCGGGCACGGCCTACACCAGCTCCCTCACCTGGAGCCGGGACGTGGAGGGGGCCAAGGCGCTGCTGGAGGAGGGCGGCTATGACGGGCAGACCTATACCCTGGCCTGCACCTCCAACCGCTCCGGCCTGGCCGCCCTCATGCAGCAGCAGCTGGCCGAGGTGGACATCACTGTGACCATTGAGACGGTGGACTCCGCCACCTTGTTCTCCGGCATGGCGGAGGGCAAGTACGACATGGCCATTGCCAGCCACACTCCCGGTGCCCTCCCCCTGTGGTTTACCGAGAGCCGGTTCAGTGCGGGCAACAACATCTTCCACGTGGCGGACCTGACCCCCTACACCACGCTGATCGCCCAGATCAAGGCCGCCCCCGGCGGCCCGGAGCGGCAGGAACTGGTGAATCAGCTGCAGGAGCTGCTGGCCCGGGAGCGGCCCTTTATCCCCCTGTGGTTTGGCCGCACCCTCCACGCCCAGTCCCCCACCGCGGACAACATCGACTACCCCTCCTCCAGTTTCTCCAATGAGAACGTGTGGGAGTGGACGTTAAAGGCCGGTTAACCGCACCGGCCCCATTCAGACAGAAAAAACCTCCGTAGGGCCGCCGCCCATAGCGGCCCGTGCCGAAAGGCCGGAAGTGCAGGAGGCAGCATCGCTTATGGGTCGCTATATCCGCAGCCGTTTGATTACGGCTATCCCTGTTTTTTTCGGGATTACCCTGCTCGTGTTTCTTATGGTCAATCTGGCCCCCGGCACCATCACCGATCTGATGGGCGAGGGGGCCGCCAACGAGGCCGACCGGGCCGCGCTGGAGGCCTCTCTGGGCCTGGATCAGCCCCTGCCCCTCCGGTACGCCGGGTGGCTGGCCGGTCTCTTCCAGGGGGATCTGGGCCAGTCCTACTTCTACAACCGGCCGGTGAGCCGGCTCATCGTCCAGCGGGTGGGCCCCTCCCTGCTGCTCACCGGCAGCGGGGTGGCGCTGGCGGTGGCCGCCGCCCTTCCGCTGGGGGTGCTGGCCGCCTGGAAACCCCGGTCGGTCTGGGACCGGCTGGCCTCCTTCCTCAGCCTGCTCAGCTTCGGCGTCCCCGGCTTTGTGCTCTGCCTGGGGGGAATCGCCCTCTTTGCCGTCACCCTGGGCTGGCTGCCCACCCACGGCATGTACGCCGCCGGCACCTTCACCAGCCTGGGGGATCTGCTCCGCCACCTGGTCCTCCCCGCCGGAGTGGTGTGTCTCAGCAGTCTGGGGGAGCTGGTAAAACAGACCCGTTCCGCCTGTCTGGAGTCCCTGGGACAGGACTATATCCTCACCGCCCGGGCCAAGGGGCTGACCGATGGAGCCGTCATGGTGCGCCACGCCTTCCGGGGCTCTCTGGTACCGGTGCTCACCACCATCCTCAGCCATATCCCTCACATCCTGGGCGGCTCGGTGGTGGTGGAACAGATTTTCGGCTGGCCCGGCATGGGCAGCCTCCTTTTCTCCGCCATCTCCCAGCGGGACTACCCGCTGGTAATGGGTGTAACAGTGGTGGTCGCCCTGGGCGTGCTCCTGACCAACCTGCTCCTGGACCTGGTCTACGGACTGGCCGATCCCAGGGTGCGCTACGGAAAGGAGTGACGTCATGACCCCTTTCCGCAGCAATCCCAGAAGCCCCTGGGCCCGCTTTTGCCGGAACCGGCGGGCGGTGGTCTGTCTGTTCCTGCTGTGCCTGGAGCTGCTGCTGGTCTTTCTGCTTCCCCCGCTGATGGGCCTGGAGCCCAACGTCAGCGATCTGGAGGCCGGCTTCTGGGCCCCTCCCTCCCCCGCCCACTGGCTGGGCACCGACGACGTGGGGCGGGATCTGCTGGCCCGGCTGCTGTGCGGCGGGCAGGTCTCCCTCCTCATCGGCCTCTCCGCCGCCGCCATCAGCGCCGCGCTGGGCGTGCCCCTGGGCCTGCTGGCCGGCTACCGCCGGGGAGCCTGGGAATTCTGGCTCATGCGGCTGGCTGACATTGTTCAGTCCTTCCCCAGCATCATTCTGGTGCTCTGCCTGGTGGCTCTGGTGGGTCCCTCCGCCCTCAACATCGTGCTGGTGCTGGGGCTGCTGGGCTGGACGGGTATCGCCCGGCTGGTCTACGGCAACACCCTCACCGTCCGGGATCAGGAGTATGTGGTGGCCGCCCGGGCCCTGGGGGCCAGCCGGGGATTTCTCCTGCGGCGCAACGTGCTGCCCAACGTGGTGGCTCCGGTGTGGTGCTCCATCCCCCTGCGGGCGGGCCGGGCCATCCTGTCTGAATCCAGCCTCAGCTTTCTGGGGGTGGGTATCCGCACCCCTCAGGCCTCCTGGGGCAGCCTGATCCAGGCCGCCGCCGACCTCACCGTTCTCACCAGCCGGCCCTGGGCCTGGATCCCCCCCAGCCTGTGCATCATCTTCACCGTCCTCTGCCTGGCGGTCATCGGCGACGGCCTGCGAGACGCCCTGGACCCCCGTTCCCGCCGGCTCCCCGACTGAACTTTCCCGTTTTCATTTGGAAAAGGGTACACCTTTCTCTTGTCACAGCCAAAGTTTTCATGGTATCATAAAGATAACTCAGAGAAAAGGAGTACCCCTCCATGCCCAGGATCATTGATTTGGAGCAAAAATGTCAGTTTCGGGTTCTGCTGCACCCCGTCCGTCAGGAAATCATCCATCTGCTGCGTCTGGCCGGAAAGCCCCTGTCCGCCAATGGCGTGGCAAAGCGGATGAATCTCTCCCCCATCGCCGCCCAGGGGCACCTGAAAAAATTAGTGGACATGGGTGTGGTGCTCCAGCGGGAAATGGAGGTACACGACCGCAAGGTGGTGCTCTACGCTCTGGACGACGTGGAAATCCGCCTTCATCTGGGCAGAAAAGACACCTTTCAGGGGGAGCGGGAGGCCATGGCCGCCAATATTGTGGACGGCACCTTCCGGGGCCTGATCAATGCCACCCACCAGTACCCGGAAAACGAGCTGGACCAGCACTGCCTGCTCCGGTTCGGGGCATTCCACCTTTCGCCGCAGGAGCGGGAGGAGCTGTTTGCCCTTATTATAAAATACCTGGAAACCCACAACGCCCACCTCGACCAGGATGACGAGCACTGGGAATATGTCTTTATGACCTACCGTGCGCCGGATGAATCCACTCTGTAACCAAAGGCTGCCCGCCAGGCTCTGGCGGACAGCCTTTTTCTTTCAGCTCTTTGACGAAGATAGGCCCTCCGGGGAGAAAAATGCCATGAAATTTTCCCATTGAAATCCCTACGAAAGTTCCTATAATATTGCCTGCTGTATTTATGATATTGAGGATTGGAAGGAGTTCCCATGGGAAAGAAACTGCACGCCTCCGCGCAACGCCCCCGCCGGAGCGGGGGTATCCTCTCACTTACCTGGCCCATCTTTATCGAGCTGCTGCTGCAGATGCTGGTGGGCAACGCCGACCAGATCATGGTGGGCTGGTATGACCCCAACGGCGTGGGAGCCATCGGCAACGCCAATCAGATCACCAATCTGCTGCTGCTGGTCTTTTCCGTCATCTGTACCGCGTCCATGATCCTCATCGCTCAGTATATCGGCGCTGAGGACACGAAGCGGGTCAACGAGACCTACACCGTATCTCTGGTGGTCAACGGCATCTTCGGTCTGGCCATCGGCGGGCTGCTTATGGCCCTGTGTGGACCCATCTTCCACCTCATGAAGGTGCCGGAGGAGATTTTTGCCGACACCTGCCTGTACATCCGGATCATCGGCGGCGGCATGGTGTTCCAGTCCATCTACCTGACCTTCACCGCCTTCTTCCGCAGCAGCCAGATGATGAAGGAGACCATGCTCATCTCGGTGCTGATGAATCTGATGAACATTGGCGGCAACGCCCTGCTCATCAACGGCGCCTTCGGCCTGCCCGCCCTGGGCGTGGCGGGAGCCGCCGTGTCCAGCGATGTGTCCCGGATCTTCGGCGTGGTGGTCATCGCTATCCTGTTCCGCCGGCGGTTTGGGCCGGTCATCCGCCTGTCCCACCTGCGCCCCTTCCCTGTCGACCAGCTCCGGCGGCTGCTGCGCATCGGCCTGCCCACCGGTGGAGAGTCCATCTCCTACAACCTCTCCCAGATCTGTATTCAGTCCATCTGCAACAACTTTGCCCTGTTCGTCATCAACACCCGGGTTTACGCCAATATGTTCGCCATGCTGACCTACATGTTCGCCTCCGCGGTGTCCCAGGCCACCCAGGTGGTGGTGGCCCGGCTGATGGGCGCCGAACAGATTGAGGAGGTGGACCGCAGGGTCAAGCGCACACTACTGGCGTCGTTGGTAATATCCACCCTGGTGTCTGTGGTGCTCTATCTCTTCAGCACCCCCCTGCTGCGGCTGTTCACCAGCGACCAGGCGGTGCTGGAGCTATTCCACACCATCATGCTCATTGAGATCCCCCTGGAAATCGGCCGGGCGGTCAACATCGTCATGTGCCGCTCCCTCCAGGCCTGCGGAGACATCCGTTTCCCCATCGCCATCTGCGTGTTCAGCGCCTGGCTCACCGCCGTGGGCGGAGGCCTGCTCCTGTCCATGCCCATGGGCCTGGGGCTGGCGGGCCTGTGGATCGCCATGGCCTGCGACGAGTGCCTGCGGGCAGTGCTCTTTCTGTGGCGGTGGCGCAGCCGGGCGTGGTGCCGCAAGCGGCTGTTGTCCATGTAAACAAAAACTGGCTGTCATCTTTGGATGACAGCCAGTTTTTCTTATTCCTTCCGCCGGCCGAAGAGCCGGGACAGCAGGCCGGACCGCCGCTCCGGCGCCGGCGGGGCCTGAGCCGTCGCCAGCGCCTCCCGCTCGGCCTCGTCCATCAGCGCCGCCTGGGCGTCTATGCCGGGGGTGCCCTCCGGCCGCTCCACCCGGGTATAGGACCCGTCGGGCTGGAGGACCCGGGCCTTTTCGTTGTCGGAGCAGTACAGCTCCACATAGTGGCGGATCTGGCGGCGCACTGCCGGGTCCAGCACCGGACAGGCGATTTCCACCCGACGCTCAGTGTTCCGGGTCATCAGGTCCGCCGAGCCGATATAGATTCTGGTCTCCTCCCCCACGCCGAAGGCATAGATCCGGGGATGCTCCAAATACCGGCCCACGATGGAAAAGACCTTGATGTGGTCGGTAAGCCCCGGCACCCCCGGCCGCAGGCAGCAGATGCCCCGGACGTTCATAGTCACCGGCACCCCGGCCTGGCTGGCCTGGGCCAGCTTGTCGATGAGCTCCCGGTCGGTCACCGAGTTGACCTTGACAAAAATGCGGGCGGGCTTGCCCTGGCGGGCCTTCTCGATCTCCCCGTCCATCAGGTCCAGAAGCCGGTTTTTCAGGCCGTGGGGGGCCACCAGCAGCTGGTGGTACTCCCCGTTCAGGTTGGAGGTGGCCATGTTCTGGAAAAACACCGCGCCGTCCGCCCCGATGGCGGGGCTGGCAGTCATCAGGCAGAAGTCGGTGTACAGCTTGGCGGTCTTTTCGTTGTAGTTTCCCGTGCCGATCTGGGTGATGTACTGGATGCGGCCCTTTTCCCGACGGGTGATGAGACAGATCTTGGAGTGGACCTTATACCCCTCAAAGCCGTAGAGGATGGTGCAGCCGGCCTCCTCCAGCCGCTGGGCCCAGGCGATGTTGTTCTGCTCGTCAAAGCGAGCCCGCAGCTCCATCAGCACCGTCACGTCCTTGCCGTTCTCAGCGGCGGCGGCCAGGTACTCCACCAGCTTGGCGGTGGAGGCCAGGCGGTAAATGGTGATTTTGATGGAGAGCACCGCCGGGTCGTTGGCCGCCTCCCGCACCAGCTGGAGGAAGGGCTCCATGCTCTGGTAGGGGTAGAACAGCAGGGCGTCCCGCCGCAGGACCTGGGGGATCAGCTTCTCCCCTTTCGCCAGCCCGGCGGGCCACTGGGGGGTATAGGGGGGGTAGCACAGGGCGGCGGCGCTCTCCTGAGGCAGCTTGTTCTCCAGGGAGTAGACATAGCCCATGTTCAGCGGGCCCTTGGCGTGAAACACCTGCGCATCGGTCAGGTTCAGCCGCTGGCACAGATACTGCTGCAGCTCCGGGGAGGCGCCCCCCTGGATCTCCAGGCGCACCGGGGCCAGCCGGGCCCGCTTTTTCAGCACCTTCTGCATATGGGCCCGGAAGTCCTCCCCCACGTCGTAGTCCTCGTCCTCCGGGCTGATGTCGGCGTTGCGGGTCACCGAGACCACGCACTTCTCCTCCACCTGGTAGTTTTCAAACAGAGTGTCGGCATAGGCCAGCACCACCTGCTCGGTAAGCAGATACCGCAGGCCCCGCTCCTCCAGCTGGATGTAGGGGGGCAGGTTCCTGGGGATGGGCACCAGGCCGAAGCAGCGCTCGGTCCCCATCCGCAGGCTGAGGGCGATGGCCAGGCTGTTGGAGGGCAGGTGGGGAAAGGGATGGTGGCTGTCCACCACCATGGGGGAGAGCACCGGCTGCACGTAGTCCCGGAACCAACGCTCCACCAGCTTGCGCTCCTTGCCGTCCAGCTCGGAGGGGGCCAGGTTGCAAATGTTGCAGGTGCGCAGCCGCTTCTCCAGCTGGGAGAGGATCTTGTCCCGCTGCTTGTACAGGCCGGGCACCGTTTTGAAAATAGCCTGGAGCTGCTGGCTGGGGGTGAGGCCGCTTTTGCTGTCCACGTGGGTCTGCTTGGACAGGGTCATGTCGGTGATGGAGCCCACCCGGATCATGAAGAACTCGTCCAGGTTGCTGGTGAAAATGGCGGCGAACTTCAGCCGCTCGAACAGCGGCACCCGCTCGTCCTTGGCCTCCTCCAGCACCCGCTCGTTAAAGCGCAGCCAGGACAGCTCCCGCTCCTGGGTGTAGCGGGTATCCACTTCTTTACTCATGCGATCCCTTCACTCCCATCACCCGGTTGAGCAGATAGCCCTCCCGCACGCCGCAGGTGCTCACCGACACCGTCTCCACCTCATAAGCGCGCAAAACGGCGGTCAGGATGGCCAGGCCGGGGAGAATGGTGTGGACCCGGTCGGGCACCGAGCGCAAGATCTGCCGCAGGGTGTCCTGGTCTCCCTTCTTCAAATCCTTGTACAGGGCCTTGATCTCCCCCACCGGAATCACCCGGTTGTCCGGGTCGGCCCCGGACAGATCGTTGCACAGCTTGGCCGCCGCCCGGATGGTGCCGCCCACGCCGGTGAGGTGGCTGCAGCGCAGGCCGGCGGTACGGGCCTTCTCCAACTCCCCCTCCACATGGGCCCGGATGGCCTTTCGCTCCTCCTTGGTGGGGAACAGGCCGGAGACGTGCTTGGCAAACAGGGACAGCGACCCCATGGGCAGAGAACAGCCGGAGGTGATGGCCCCGTTCTGGTAGGACACCAGCTCGGTGGAGCCGCCGCCGATATCCGCCAGCAGGCCGTCGCCGGGGGCGCCGCCCCCCACCGTGGCCCCCTGGAAGGAGAAGGCAGCCTCCTCCGCCCCGGTGAGCACCTCCACCCCCAGGTCGGTGACGGCCTGGATGGTCTCCAGGGCCTCCTCGGTGTTGACGATATTGCGCAGCGAGGCGGTGCCGAACACATGGATCTGGTCGATGTCAAAGTTCCGCAGCAGCGCCTTGAAGCCCGCCAGTACCCGGCAGGCCACCAGGATCCCGCTGTCAGAGAGCACCCCGTTCTTGATGTATCCCGCCAGCCCCGCCATCTCTTTCTTATTCATCAGGAGCTTGAAATTCCGGCCCTCCCAGTGATAGATGGACAGCCGGATGGTGTTGGATCCCACGTCCACAATCCCGCATTTCATGGCTCCGTCTCCTTTCTTCTGACCTGACACGGCATAGTTTACGCGATTCTGGCCGTAATGGCAATAGACTTTACACAAGCTTTACAGGGCCGCGCCAGACGGCGCGGCCCTGTGTGCCCCTGTCCTTACAGCACGCCCTTGCGGACGTTGACCACGAAGTCCTGCACATTGGTGACGATGGTACGCACCGACAGGCTGCCCCGGTCCCGCAGCTTGTTGACCGAAAACTCCGAGACATCCACCGAGTAGAAGTACACCGGGCGCACCACCCCGTTCACCAGCCGGTAAGAGGGGGTCATGTTGCCGGTGGCCACGGTGTGAAGGGTGGATGCCATACAGATGACGGTAGTGGCCTCCTTCACCAGCGCGCGCATGGCGTCCTGCCCCTCGTACACATTGCCGTACACCTCGGGCAGGGGGCCGTCGTCCCGCACCGAGCCCACCAGCACAAAGGGCACATCGTGGTTGACGCACTCGTAGATAATGCCGTCCTTCACCTTGCCGGAGCGGACGAAGGCGGCGGTGGAGCCCGCCAGCCGGACGGCGTTGATGGTATCAATATGGTTATAGTGCCCGTTGGGCATGCTTCGCTGGGTGTAGATGTCCTGTCCCAGAGCGGTGCGGAGATAGCCCGCCTCCAGGTCGTGGGTGGCCAGGGCGTTGCCCGCCAGCAAGCCGTGGACATAGCCCCCCCGCACCAGGGCGGCAAAGGCGTCCCGGGCGTCGTGGTCAAAGGCGCAGGCCGGGCCCATCACCCACAGGATCCGGCCGTGGTCCTTTTCATGGCGCAGCAGCTCATAAATGGAGTCGTAGTCCATGGAGTAGGCCGTCTCCCGGGAGCGGCCCTGCCGGAAGGAAAAGGTGTCCTGCTCCCCCTTCTCCTCTTCAAAGCCATTGGCATGGACGTAAATGCCCTGAGAGCCGTCCTCGGTGCGGCCCACTACCACCGGCTCCCCCGCCTTCAGGTTGCGGAACTCCACCACCGCGATCTTCCCCTCCCGCAGGACAGGCACGCAGTCCATCCGGCTCTCCTCCGCCAGAAGCCAGGTCCCGTTTACCTTGAAATACTCCGGGAAAATACTGGTGGCGTGATAGCCCTGGGGCGCCACGCCGTCCATGGGGGCAGGACGGAATTCCGCGTTAGGCGCGTTTTTCAGCTGTGCCTGCGCAAAGTCAGGCCCGTGATACAGAGGCAGCGTAAAGCTCATGGCAAACAGGACCCCTTTCTCTTTCTGTGTTCCCTTCCATTGTACCATGCCGCCCCGGGGAAAGGCAATCGCTTTCCCGCCGGCCCGTCAGATATTCTTTTTGATTTGATTGATGGCGTTTTTCTCCAGTCTGGACACCTGCGCCTGAGAGATCCCCACCTCGGCGGAGACCTCCATCTGGGTCTTGCCCTGGAAAAACCGCAGGGCAAGGATGTGCCGCTCCCGCTCGGTGAGCCGGGCCATGGCCTCCTTTAAAGCGATGTGCTCCAGCCAGCTCTCGTCGGTGTTTTTGGAGTCCTTCACCTGATCCATGACGCAGATGGTGTCTCCCCCGTGGTCGTACAGAGGCTCATAGAGAGACACCGGGTCCAGCACCGCGTCCAGGGCAAACACCACGTCCTCCCGCTTCAGATCCAGAGCCTTGGCGATCTCGTCGATGCTGGGCTCCCGCTGGTGCTCGGCCATGAATTTCTCCTTGGTCTGAAGGACACGGTAGGCGGTGTCCCGCATGGAGCGGGACACCCGCAGGGTGGAGTTGTCCCGGAGGTACCGCCGGATCTCCCCCACGATCATAGGCACGCCGTAGGTGGAAAAGCGCACGTCCAGGTCGATGTTAAAGTTGTCGATGGCCTTGATGAGGCCGATGCAGCCCACCTGAAACAGGTCGTCCACGTTTTCTCCCCGGTTGGCGAACTTCTGGATCACCGAGAGCACCAGCCGCAGGTTGCCGGCGATAAGCTGTTCCCTGGCCTCCATGTCTCCCTGCTTGGTGCGGCGGAGCAGCTCCATGGTCTCCTCATTTTTCAGCACCTTCAGCTTCGACGTGTTGACGCCGCAGATCTCCACTTTTCCCTGCACGCTCTTGCCCCCTTGCCTCGAAATCTGAGTTCAGTATTTCCGCGGCGAGGGCTTTCATACCGCTGGGACAGGGGCTATATTTTTTATCGTCAGACTCCATTCGATGGACTTCGCCGCCCTGCTTGCTATTTGAAGCGGCCTTGTTTATACTAACGGCAAGGAGGGATGGACATGCTCACCCCCATTCTGGACGGCGGGGACCGCCGGCCGTTGTATGAACAGCTTTACCGCCATATCCGGGGCGAGATCGAGGCCGGCCGTCTGGCGGCGGGGACCCGCCTGCCCTCCAAACGGGCCCTGGCCGCCCATCTGAAGGTCAGTGTGGTGACGGTGGAGGGCGCCTACGAGCAGCTGCTGGCGGAGGGCTACCTCCGGGCCCAACCCCGGCAGGGCTTTTTTGTCCAGGCAGGGGCCCAGGAGCCCGCTCCGCCGGAGCCCGCCCTCCAGCCGGAGCCGGGGGAAATCCGCCGCAGGCCGGCCTTCCGGTGGGATTTCTCCACCGGTGGAGTGGACACCGCCCTCTTCCCCTTCTCCACCTGGGCCAAGCTGATGCGGGAGGTGCTGTCCGAGCAGGAGGACCGGCTCCTCTCCGCTCCCCATCCCCAGGGCGTGCCCGAGCTGCGGCAGGCCATCGCCCAGCACCTCTACCGGTTCCGGGGCATCCGGGCACACCCGGACCAGATCGTGGTGGGGGCAGGGTCGGAGACCCTCATCAGCCTGCTGGTCCAGCTGCTGGGCCGCCAGGGGGCCTACGGCGTGGAGGACCCGGGCTATACCAAGACCCACCGGATCCTCACCAGCTGCGGCGTCCGGGTGGAGCCCATTTCCCTGGACGGGCAGGGCCTGCGGGTGGACCTGCTGGACCAGCGGGACGTGCGGGTGGTCCACGTCACCCCCTCCCACCACTTTCCCCTGGGAATCATTATGCCCGCCCCCCGGCGGCAGGCCCTGCTGCGGTGGGCGGCGGAGGCGCCGGAGCGGTATATCATTGAGGACGACTATGACAGCGAGTTCCGCTTTTCCGGCAAACCCATCCCCGCGCTCCAGAGTCTGGACGGCGGAGGCCGGGTAATCTATCTGAATACCTTTGCCAAAACCCTGGCCCCCTCTCTGCGCATCAGCTACATGGTGCTCCCCCCCGCCCTGCTGGAGCACTGGCGGCGGGAGTTCTGGTTCTACTCCTCCACCGTCCCCTCCTTTGAGCAGTACGCCCTGGCCCGCTTCATGGAGCGGGGTCACTTTGAGCGGCACCTGAACCGCACCCGCACCCGGTACAAGGCCCGGCGGGAGGCCCTGCTGGCCGCCGCCCGAAGCTCCGGCCTGCTGGAGGTGGGCGCCTTTTCCGGCGGGGACGCAGGGCTTCACCTGCTGCTGTGGATGGACCGGCGGTGGAACGAAGCCCAGCTGGTGGCCCAGGCGGCCCAGGCGGAGGTGGGGCTCTCCCCCCTGTCCGCCTACGACCTGACCCCTCCGCCCCCGGAGCGTCCGCCCGCCCTGATCCTGGGCTACACCCGCATTGCCGCCGGAGAGATGGCCCCCGCCCTGGACCGGCTCAAGCTGGCCTGGGGCTTTTGACCAAGCCGCCGGAACCATTTGAATGTCTCATAAAGCGGGCCGTCATTTGACGGTCCGCTTACTATTTACAAATTTTTTATCCAGCCTATATGCAAGTTTTATATTTTCACTTGCATTTTTCCCAGCAATGTGGTATTCTAATCTTAACATCAAAAGAAGGAGGTAAACCTGCATGAACCTGTTGTATCGAGTGGATAGTTCCGATGTGGACGAGCTGATTTTCGGCAGCGACGAGTCTGTGATCTGCAGCCAGCGTTGACGGGAAACGACAAAGGCCACACCGGCAGGTGTGGGTTTTTTGTTTTCTAATAAAATTTAATGAAATATCTCTGGAAGGCAGGGGCGAAACATGGTAGCCTGTAGATAGGGGACCGGATGGGTGCCATCCGGTCCTTTCTGATTTCAGAGATGGGGGACGGACCGCGATGAAACGGAAATGGCTCATTACCTTGCTGCCCGCTGCGCTGCTGCTGGCGGGCGGAGGGCTGCTGCTCTGGAAGAGCGGCTTTTTTGAGGCGCTCTCCTCCCAGCAGGCCATGCGGGATTATATTCAGCGCTTCTCCCCCTATACCCACCTGTTCTTTTTCCTGCTCCAGTTCCTCTCCGTGATCCTGGCCCCCATCCCCAGCAACGTCACCGCCCTGGCCGGCGGCATGCTGTTCGGCACCTGGGTCTCCTTCCTGCTCACCTGGGGCGCGGTGGTGCTGGGATCCGTGGTGGTCTTTCTGCTGGCCCGGGGGCTGGGACAGCCCTTTGTGGACCGCATGGTCAGCCATTCCATCGCCCAGCGCTACCTGGACGTGGTGCGCCGCAAGCAGGATGTATTCCTCATTCTGGCCTTTCTCTTCCCCTTCTTCCCCGACGACCTGATCTGCATTCTGGCCGGGCTCACCGACATCCCCTTCCGGCGCTTTCTTATCGTCGCCCTCCTGACCCGCCCCTGGGGGCTGCTGGCGGCCTCCGCGCTGGGGGGCTCCGCCCTCTCCATCCCCCTGCCGGTCATGATCCCCCTGGTTCTGGTGGGTGTGGCTGTGTTCCTGATCTGTCTGAAATACGGCGACAAATGGGAGAATAAACTGCTGGAGCGATTCAAGAAATGAACCATACCGTCTTTTCCCGCCGGTGGCTGCTCCCCTTTCTTATAACGGAAGGGCTGCTCTACGCCGCATTTTTGTACCTGGATCTGTCGCTGCCCGGCAGCGGCTGGGATGTGCCGCTGAAATACGGCGGGATTGTGCTGTGCTTTCTGTGGACGCTGGGCGCCGCCGGACACCGGGACGGCAGGCTGACCGGCATGGCGTTGGCCTTCACGCTGCTGGCCGACCTGTTTCTGCTGGTGCTGAACCGGTGGTATCTGGCCGGGGTATCGGCCTTCTGCGTGGTGCAGCTGCTCTATCTGGCCCGGCTCCATCGAGCGGGCAGCCGGCCGCTGGCCCTTCGGCTCCTGCTCCGGGCAGCGCTGGCCGGGGCCCTGCTGGCCGCCGCCGGAGCGCTGGGCGGGCTGACTCCCCTCACGGGGCTGACCCTGTTCTACTTCTCCCAGCTGGTGGCCAACGCCTTCGCCTCTCTCTCCCTGGGGCGGCGGGGCCGCAGCTTCTCTCTGGGGCTGTTTCTCTTTATCGGCTGCGATGTGTGCGTGGGGCTGCGCAACCTCTCCGCCGCGCTGCCGGGCATGGCGCCCCTCCCCTTTCTCCCCTTTGTCCAGGTGGGCATGTGGCTGTTCTACCTGCCCTCCCAGGTGCTGATCTCCCTCTCTGCCGGAAGGTTGTGTGATGATTGAATAGGAAACCATCCAAATCTGCCTCTCTGCTCTGCACGGTGGTGCTGGCTCTGCTGGTACTCAGCTTCTCCATCTCCGTGCCTATCCTCTTTCGCCCGTTCTACTACGTGCAGATCAACGCCCTGAACCTGCCCCAGCGGACCGGCTGGTCGGCGGAAACCATCCGGGAGGCCTACGACCAGGTGCTGGACTTCTGCGTGCTGGGCAAGCCCTTCGGCACCGGGCAGCTGGCTTGGTCGGAGTCTGGGCGCAGCCACTTTGCCGATGTGCGGGGGCTGTTTCTTCTGGATTTTGCCGTGCTGGCCGTCACCGCCCTGCTGGCCGTCCTCCTGCTGGTCCTGTATAAACGGGGCGGGCTCCGGTTTTACCGCTTCGGCGGGCGCGGCCCCGGATTCTGGGCCGGCGTGCTGGCCGCCGGGCTGGTGCTTGCGGTCGGCGGCCTGGCTGCGCTGGATTTTAACCGGGCGTTTACGGTGTTCCACGCCATCTTTTTCCCGGGCAAGGATAACTGGCTCTTTGATCCCGCCACCGACCAGATCATTCTGGTCATGCCGGAGGCCTTCTTCCGCAATTGCGCCATTCTCATCGGGGTTGTGCTTCTGGTGTGCTGCGGGGCGCTGATCTGCTCCGACCTGCTCCACCGGCACCAGGAGAAAAACAGAGGCGGCTGAGGCTGTCCGCCTCTCAGAAAAGATGATATAAAAAGGGCGGGCCACACATCGCTTGTGTGACCCGCCCTTTTGCAAAGGATGAATCAGCCCTCCTTGGGCTTGTCATAAGTAAGAGCCTGGGTGCTGTCGCTCATGCCCTTGGTGGTGGGATCGGCCACCACGCCCAGGATGGTCAGCACGGCAAAGAGGGCGTTGACCACCGCCAGCAGACGGTCGCCCAGGTCGCCCAGCTCCAGGGTATACCCGAACACCGCCGCCGCCACCTGGATCAGCAGCAGCACAGCGGGGATCAGAGACAGCCAAAACGCCTTGTTGGAAAAGCGCACCTTCCAGTTGATCATGTGCTCGCCCCCCTCTGGACCGCCCGCTTGGCCATGATCGCCGCCTGATAGCGGGGGATCAGGCCCATGGGGTCGGTGCCGTCGGTAATGCCCATGGCCACCGCCTCCTCCAGCTCCTCCTTTGCCCAGCCGGGCAGGGGGAGGGACGCGGTATAGGCCGTCAGTTCCTTGTAGATTTCCTCTCCGGTCATTGTATCACCTTCCAATTTTGCATTGACCTGTTTGGCGATGTCCCCCAGGCGGCTGTACAGGTAGTCCCCGGGACAGGCCTTGTTGGCAAACCACCGGTGGACGGTCAGGTTCTGCCTGTCCACCTGGCCCACCAGGGACTTGTCCCCCTGCCACAGCAGCTTTGGGATGCCA